>NZ_JBIKPH010000163.1:0-4488 GCF_044357595.1 Sphingorhabdus sp.
CTCGATTCATAATAGCCAATGGCCGCTTCGACGGGCAGGACGATTGGGCTGACCTCAGGCGAGGGGCGTAGCCGCATGTCGACGCGAAACACATAACCGTCGCCGTCGAGCGCCGACAAAAGCGCAATCACGCGGCGGCCATAACGCACCGCAGCCTCCGCCACATCTTCCTCTTCGCGGTGGGGCAGGGTTTTGGGATCAAACAGGAATATCGGGTCAATATCCGACGAATAATTCAACTCCCGCCCGCCATGCTTGCCCAAAGCGATAACGGCAAAACCTTGATTGGGTGCGCCCGGCATACGTTCTTGTATCGTGGCCTCTATGGCTTGGTCGAGTGCATGGTCGGCAAAATCCGACAGGATATGCGTCACACGGGTCAGGTCCCAGACGCCAGCTAGGTCAGCAATAGCCGTGACCAGCGCGACGCCTTGTCTTTGCTTGCGCAATGCGGTGCCGACCAAGTCCGCGCTGCGGGCGAGGGCATTGGCGAGAGCGGCGTCAAAGTCGCCTGCGTGGATGAGCGGCATGAGGTCTGCGTTGCGGTCCATCAACCCCGCCAGAAACGGGCTGTTGGCGTGGGCGCGTGCGATGGCTTCTGCGACGCGCTCCATATTTTATCCTTTGTCTTTATTGTACAGATAATCCCGGCGGAAATCCTGGGCAAAAGCCGCAAAGCGCCCTTGCGCTATCGCCGCACGCATGCCGGCCATCAGCATCTGATAATAATGCAGATTGTGCTGAGTCATCAACATCGCGCCCAATATTTCGCCCGAACGGATCAGGTGATGCACATAAGCGCGGGTCCATGTCGCGCACACGGGGCAAGAGCAAAGGTCGTCAATTGGCCCTTGATCCTCGGCAAATTTGGCGTTGCGGATGTTGATCGGGCCATGATGCGTAAACGCCTGCCCATTGCGGCCTGACCGTGTGGGCAATACGCAATCGAACATATCAATACCGCGCTCCACCGCGCCGACCAGATCATCGGGCTTACCAACCCCCATTAAGTAACGTGGTCGGTCGGCGGGCAATTGGTCGGGTGCATAATCGAGGCAACCAAACATCGCCTCTTGCCCTTCACCCACCGCAAGGCCGCCCACGGCATAGCCGTCAAAGCCAATGTCGATGAGCGCATCGGCGGATCGCTTGCGCAATTCTGAGTCCAATGATCCCTGCTGGATACCGAACAAGGCTGCGCGCTCCGCATGTTCGCCGCCACTGTCAAACCCGTCGCGTGAACGCTTCGCCCAGCGCATCGACAGTTCCATCGACTTAATCGCTTTATCAAGCGAGACACCATTGGCGGGGCATTCGTCAAAGGCCATGACAATGTCGGAGCAAAGCAAGCGCTGAATTTCCATGGAGCGTTCGGGCGACAGCATGTGCTTTGACCCGTCCAAATGGCTTTGGAACGACACGCCCTCTTCGGTGATCTTGCGCAATGCCGATAGGCTCATGACTTGATAGCCGCCGCTGTCGGTCAAGATCGGCCGATCCCATCCCGAAAATTGATGCAAGCCCCCCAGCCGCGCCAAACGCTCCGCGCCGGGGCGCAGCATCAGGTGATAGGTGTTGCCAAGGATGATGTCGGCGCCGGTTGCGCGGACTTCGGCAGGGCGCATCGCCTTAACGGTTGCGGCGGTGCCAACCGGCATGAACGCCGGCGTGCGGATTTCGCCGCGCAACATCTGGATGCTGCCCGTGCGGGCCTTGCCATCGGTGGCGGAAATCGAAAACTGGAATCGCGTGGTCATCTGGTGGGCTTTAGGGGGGTAATGCGTTTGAGAAAACCAACTTTGCGTTTATTCAACGGCAACGGGTAATTTCCTCCCCCGTCATGTTGACCCTGTTTGTGCGCTGCCCGCCTTCGGTTCCAGCATTTTACTTGCGGCGTTCGGTCGGAAATTGAGAGATTAGGCTTTCAACCGCCGCCGCACCGTCCCATATAGGCCGGATGACTTACACAGACCCACGCTCCTATCTTTACCAACCCGGCCTTCTCGACCCTGACGCGGCGCAGCGTATAACGCGTGACGCGCTGAAGGCATGCGATGATGGTGAATTGTACCTGCAATATAGCGCGAGCGAGAGTTTCGGCTTTGACGATGGCCGCTTGAAAATGGCGGATTATTCGACGGGGTCGGGTTTTGGCCTGCGCGGCGTGTCGGGCGAGATGACCGGGTTCAGCCACGCCAATGACATGAGCGAATCTGCCATCCGCCGTGCTGGCGAAACGCTGAAGCTGTTGGATCCTGCCAAGGAACAACCTGCACCGCCACCGCGTCAGAACAACCGGCATTTATACACCGACGGCAATCCGCTTGAACTGGTGCCCTTTGCGCAGAAGGTTGCGTTGTGCCAGCAAATCGACGCCGCCGCTCGCGCACGTGACCCGCGTGTGGCGCAAGTCAGCGTCAGCCTGTCGGCCAGCTGGAGCGTCGTTGAAATCGTCCGCGCCGATGGCTTTGTCGCCACCGATGTGCGGCCTTTGGTGCGCCTCAATGTCGGCGTTGTCGCGCAAGATGGCGAACGCCGCGAAACCGGAAATTACGGCTTTGGCGGGCGGTTTCTCTATGACAAATTGTTTGAAGAGCATGAATGGGAACATGCGATTGACGTCGCATTGGCGCAGGCGCTGACCAATTTGCGCTCGGTCGCTGCGCCTGCTGGCGAAATGACGGTGTTGCTTGGACCCGGCTGGCCCGGTGTGCTTTTGCATGAGGCGGTGGGCCATGGCCTTGAAGGCGACTTCAACCGCAAGGGCAGCAGCGCCTTCTCTGGCAAAATCGGGCAGCGCGTTGCCGCGCCCGGTGTCACGGTCGTCGATGACGGGACGATGCAGAACCGGCGCGGGTCGCTGTCGATTGATGATGAAGGCACGCCGACTCAAGAAAATGTCCTGATCGAAGACGGTATCTTGCGCGCGTACATGCAGGACCGCATGAACGCTCGCCTGATGGGTGTCGAACCCACTGGAAACGGCCGCCGCGAAAGCTTTGCCCATGCGCCGATGCCGCGCATGACCAATACGTTTATGCGCAGCGGCAATGACGACCCAGCCGAATTGTTGAGCCGCGTCAAAAACGGCATTTTCGCCAAAAGCTTTGGCGGCGGGCAAGTCGACATTGTGTCGGGCAAATTCGTGTTCAGCTGCACCGAGGCCTATTTGGTCAAGGACGGCAAGCTTGGCGACCCGATCAAGGGCGCGACCTTGATTGGCGATGGCCCAACCGCGTTGAATAAGGTCATCGGCCTTGGCAATGACATGGCGCTGGATGAAGGCGTTGGCGTGTGCGGCAAGGCGGGGCAAAGCGTACCGGCTGGTGTTGGCCAACCAACCACTTTGGTCAGCGCGCTGACGGTGGGCGGCACGGCTGGCTGATCAATGCACATATTCGGCCAGAACCCGTATATGGCCGATGTGACCGCATGATGCCAAAATGAGTCACGCGATCAAGGTTGCGACCTATAATATCCGTAAAGCGGTGGGGTTGGATCAACGCCGGGATCCTGCGCGCATCCTGTCGGTTCTGAATGAAATCGATGCCGATATTGTGACGCTGCAAGAGGTCGACCGCCGCTTTGGCGCGCGGGTTAGTGCATTGCCGCTGGCGATGTTGGAGGCCGAGACGCCTTATGTGCCCGTGCCGTTGAATTTTCGTCCGGCGGCGATTGGCTGGCATGGCAATGCCATATTGGTGCGCAAGGGGATTGAGGTTCGCCGTGCCGAGCCTATCGACATGCCAACGCTGGAACCGCGCGGGGCGGTGATGGCGGAGCTTTCGGTGAACGGGCATCCGTTGCGCGTGATCGGCGTGCATCTCGATCTGTCGGGCCTGTGGCGGCGCAAGCAGATCCGCGCATTGCTCGCCGCGATTGATGCCAACCCGCTTCATATGCCAACGGTGATGATGGGCGATTTCAACCAATGGTCGGACAGTGGCGCGCTGAGCGAGCTTGCCTTTCACCATCACCGGTTGGTGCGCACCCCCAAAAGCTTTCACACCTCGCGCCCCGTTGCCCGTCTCGACCGCATCATCGTCAGCCATGATCTGCAGGTCAGTGCTGCTGACTGCCATATCTCGCCTTTGTCGAAGCAAGCGTCGGACCATTTACCCTTATGGGCGGAGCTGCAATTTGGTTAAATGCTTAAATATTAGGCAGTGATAAATCTCTGATTAAATAATAGGCAATTAATATGCGAGTCGCGCGCACATTCCTGCTGCAATATTCTTAAAACCCCCCGTTTCGCGTCCTTTGCGTTTTCTGGCACGACGTTTGCATATTGCACTGCACAAACCAAATGGGGGTGTGCATGAAATATATTATAGCCGTTATTAAACCGCACAAGCTGGACCCGGTACGCGAGGCGCTCACCGCGCTTGGTGTGTCGGGTATGACTGTGACTGAGGTTAAAGGCTTTGGCAGGCAGAAGGGTCAGACCGAAATTTACCGCGGGGCTGAATATGCAACCAACATGGTGCC
>NZ_JBIKPH010000164.1:0-4477 GCF_044357595.1 Sphingorhabdus sp.
TGCCGAGCCCCGCACCCGCCTGATCCGGAATGTAAGCCCGCGCGCCTGCATTCCAGACCGCCTAACAATCGTCACTACAGGCGAGTTTTTCAACAGAATAGGCCCAATTGCAGCCGTTCGCTTCAACGCCGATTACGATCATTTTTATGAGAGGAACCAGCGTTGTTTTGCCAAGTCAGAGTAACAACTGACTAAGGACCTGCTTGTCAATGTTCTGTATTCGTTCCAATTATGAAAAATGCAACGCAAACGATTCGCCATTATTACTTTCGACCCCAACCGCATTGAGAAACTGAGCTGGCAAGGCGAAGGCAACTCGCTTGCGTGGATTGTCTGGCGGGGTTTATGCGGCTGGACCTATCCAAAGGAACGCGGGATTATCAATATCACGTTGATGGACCAGCTGCCCGCCAAGCCTCAACCGTCTGAAGACTTGTTGGAGTAGTTTGCAAACCCTACGCCCATCGTGTTCCATGTTGCACCCATGTTGCATGGACACGCCGAGATACCAAGTGAAGCGACGGAAAAGCTGGGTATTAAAGGGAATTAGATTGCAACATGAAACAGGCGCTATTAGCTATGACGATATAGCATAATATATTGATTTAAAGCTTTTATTTATGGTTCCCCGGTAAGGATTCGAACCTCAATAGACGGAGTCAGAGTCCGTAGTCTTACCGTTAGACGACCGGGGAGCAGGTGTTGGGCCTATATGCGGGTGGCATAGCATGGTCAAGCCAGTGTATCTGCGCCTTGTCGCCAATATTCAAAAATCTTGAATTTCTGCGCGCCAGCGCGTAACGCAGTGTTCAGGTACCGGCGGCACATCCGCCCGGATAGAAAAATAAGAAGTGAGTTTACGGCCATGGGCGAGAATGTCGCGCCATCGCCGCAAAAGGGACGCGGGCGAAAACGTAAAAAGCCGCCCCGTCGCAAAAATGCGGCACCCAAGGCTGCAACAATGCAGCAGGCTTCGGTCGATGGCGCAGCGCGTCCCGATGCTGCTAAGGTATCAGCGAACGCCAGAAATAGCGTGACAGGGGGCGCACAGGTAGCTTCGCGTCGCAATTGGCTCGAGCGCACAGCCTATGCCGCGCTTGACCTTGGCACCAACAATTGTCGGTTGCTTATAGCGCGTGCAGGTGACGACGATTTTACCGTGGTGGATGCTTTTTCGCGCGTTGTCCGCTTAGGTGAGGGGCTGACATCAACTGGCCGGATGAGTGATGAGGCGATGGACCGTGCGGTCGAAGCGCTATCGGTATGCGCCGAAAAGTTGAAGAAGCGCAATGTCGTCCTTGCCCGCTCCGTAGCAACCGAAGCCTGTCGTCAGGCTGTGAATGGGGCGCAATTCATAGAACGGGTGAAGCGCGAGACCGGCATTCACCTCGATATCATAAGCCCGAAGGAAGAGGCTCGGTTGGCGATGATGGGCTGCCACGCGTTGCTTGAAAACGGTGATGGGCCCGCCCTTATATTTGACATCGGCGGCGGCTCTACGGAATTGGTGCTTGTGTCGACGATCGGTCCAGTGCCTGAAATTCTGGATTGGGTGAGCGTCCCATGGGGTGTGGTTTCGCTCACCGAAAGCGAACGGGTAGAGGGCGACAGCCCGGAGCAATTAAAGGCAAGTTACCAAGTGATGCGCGATAAGGTTATGCTTAGCTTCGCTGACTTCGCGGCCCGTCTTCCCGACGAGGGCGGAGACCGCCGCTTATTAGGTACTTCGGGTACAGTCACCACGTTGGCCAGCGTCTATTTGAAACTCAACAGTTACGACAGGCGGGCCGTGGACGGGCTGCATCTCCCGACTTCTGCGATGCGCGACATTAGCCGAGAACTTGCCCATCGCAATGTTAAAGGGCGCGCAGAGTTTCCAACCATTGGCCATGAACGTGCCGATTTGGTAGTGGCCGGTTGTGCGATACTTGAATCTATTTTCGACATATGGCCCGGTGAACGGCTGGGCGTTGCTGATCGCGGCATTCGCGAGGGTATATTGCGCGCGCTGATGGCCAGCGACGCCAATCGCCGTAATCGGCGGAATTGAAGCATGGCAGACAATCTTTTTGGTGGTAAAAATTCAGGCCGGACACTGGCCGGAAAACAGAAGGTCAAGACCGCAAAGCGCCGGACGGCCGGGTCGACACGCTGGCTAGAGCGTCAATTGAATGACCCCTATGTCAAACGCGCGCATGGCGAAGGCTATCGCAGCCGAGCGGCGTATAAATTGGTCGAGCTCGACGAAAAATTTCATATTTTGCGCGGTAAAAGGGCCATCGTCGATTTGGGCGTTGCGCCCGGCGGCTGGGCGCAGGTTGTACGCAGACAGCAGCCAAAGGCAGCGATTGTTGGCATAGATTTGTTGCCCGTCGACCCGCTTGAGGGTGTGGTTCTGCTTGAGATGGATTTTATGCACGATAGCGCGCCTGATAAGCTTATTGCCGAGCTTGGGAGCGCGCCAGACTTGATATTGTCAGACATGGCCGCGAATACTGTTGGGCATAAGCAGACAGACCATCTGCGCACCATGGGTCTGGTCGAGGCAGCGGTGGATTTTGCAGTCAAAGTGCTTATGCCTGGGGGCGATTTTGTTGCCAAAGTATTTGCTGGTGGCACCGATCCGGCGATGCTCAGTATCCTCAAATCGAACTTTACAACAGTTAAACACGCAAAGCCGCCAGCCAGCCGCAAGGGCTCGGTGGAATGGTATGTGATTGCCCAAGGCAAAAAGGGCTAATCAGCTTTTCGCGCGCGCCTTTTCGATGGCGCTCTGCAACGCTTCATACCCCAGCGCGCCCTCTAATATCTGATCGCCAATGATAAAGGTTGGTGTGCCATTGAAACCAATCTGGTGCATCATCGCAAGGTTGCGTTCAATTTCTTGATTGGCTTGTGGTGAGGCCGCGAAGCTGCGGGCCGCGGTGATATTTAGTCCTGCGGTCTGCGCTGCTGCGGCTATGTTGGGTTCATCCGCCCGCCCAAGGGCAAACAGCGCATCGTGAAATGCCTTGTGTTTGCCCTGACGTGCAGCGGCGAGTGCCCACAATGCGGCAATGCGGCTCGTTTGGCTTAGAATAGGCAATTCGCGATAGACAAGGCGGATATTGCCATCGCTCTTTAGCAAGCGTTGCATGTCCGGCAGACTCGCCCGGCAGAAACCGCAGTTATAGTCAGTAAACTCGACAATCGTCACGTCACCCTTGGGATTGCCTGCCTCCGCGCCAGGGAAGGGGGTAGCGATTTCATTTCCGGCCGCAGAAAGCCGCTCTGTAACCTCACGCTGCTGTAAAATGGCAATGGCGTCGGTGATAATTTCGGGATTTTCGAGGATATAGGCCTTCACCAGTGCCTCAGTTGCCTTGCGGTCCGCGGGGGACATGCCTGCAGCAGACACGGCTGCATCCGCAAATGTGGTTGCGCTCTCCGAGGTTGGTGTGGCATCTAAAGCGCGATCTGCGGCAGGGGGTGGCCAAAAAATATAGGCTGCTAACGTAACCAGTATGATCAAACCCGCAACGACAGTGGCGATTATGATCCGATGACTTTGTGCGTGTTCATTCATGGGGGTTGATTAGCCGCAACGCAGGCATTCGGCCAGCATTTTAGCGACGTCGCTTCTTCAAGGACGCAAGCTTTGCTTCAGCCACCATGTTGATATCCTGCGCGCGGATCCAGTCTGGCGAATATTCCGGCAATCCCGCCATGGCAGTTTGCGCGTTGGGCAATGCAAGTTGCGGCGCGCCTTCCATTAAATAACGTTCGGCGCTGGCAAGGGCGGCGCGCGCGGTATCGCCTTTTTGTGCATAGACAACGCCAAGTTGATACCAAGCGAAGGGATTTTGGTTATCCTTGGTAACTGCTGCTTTCAACACCTGCGCGGCCTCATCCAGCTGTGCCTTATCGTCGGTCGCGATCAATGCATGTCCGAATATTGCCGCAATCAAAGGTTGATTACCTGTAAGGCTGACCGCTTTGCGTAACGGAACAATCGCCTCAGTAGGGTGGCCCGATTCCAACAAGATTTGTCCGTAGAGCTCCAAGAAATACGGGTCATCGGGTGCGGAAGCGACCAGGGTCGAAGATTCATCTAATGCCTTTTGCGGATAGGCCGATTTATGCCATGCATAAGCCCGTGCATAACGCCCCGGTACTGACTTGTCAGTTTCCGGATAGTCACGCAGTGTGGCAGTGGGATCAGCAAGATAACCTGTGAGCTTGGCCTTGATGCGTTTAAAATCACCCTCCCATTTCGGGTTTAATGGCGCACTCCATGCAGGATCAACCGAGTATGTGTCCTGAAGAACTGCAATGCGCTCGCCTGACAAAGGGTGAGTCCGCCCGTAGCTGTCCTCTTGGGGAATGCCGAGGCGGAATTCAAAATTCTGGAGCTTCTTGAAAAAGTTAATGGAGCCGCGACCTGATATGCCTGCCTTGGAAAGATACTGCGCGCCCGCCGCGTCGGCTGTACCCTCTT
>NZ_JBIKPH010000076.1:0-11644 GCF_044357595.1 Sphingorhabdus sp.
CCTTCGGCCATGCTGCAATCAATTACACGCCCGTGGCCGCTCTGTCGTGCAGCCAATAGAGCCGATACAAACCCGAAGGCGAGCATCATGCCACCACCGCCATAGTCACCGATTAGGTTCAGCGGCGGCATTGGCGGTTTGCCGTCCTGACCCAGCGCCGCCAGGCACCCGTTAATCGATATGTAATTGAGATCATGTCCCGCGGCATTGGAAAGTGGCCCTTGCTGTCCCCAACCGGTCATCCGCCCATACACTAATGCGGGGTTGCATTGCATTAGAACCTCCGGCCCCAATCCTAAACGCTCCGCCACCCCGGGTCTAAAACCCTCAATAAGACCATCAGCTGTTTCGGCGAGCCGAGCTACGATTTCAATCGATTCAGGACGTTTCAAATCCAATGTGATCGAACGCCGTGACCGCAGCAGAACATCGCATTGCTGCTCCTCTACATTAGCCCCAGGTCGATCTATGCGTATTACCTCGGCTCCATGGTCTGCAAGCATCATGCCGCAAAACGGAGCAGGGCCGATTCCAGCCAATTCTATCACCCGCACCCCATCAAGAACCGGCTGCTTCAAATGGCAGTCAATACTCTGTGCACCACTCATTTTATGTCCGTTCCTGCAGCGCAGATATTAGGCGCCGTCCAAGCACCGGAGGCAAGCCCCGCCAAGAGCCTTAATACTAGCGAACCGACAGCTTTTGCCACGCCAACTCTCCCAGATTATCGGGTGCCGCCCACGACATTTTACCGTTTATTTGCTAGCGTCTAGCAAATGAAAAATCAAGCTTAAAAATATAGAGTTAAACTATTGAAATATATATTTTTTTAAGAAAAAATTTCGAAGAAATCTAATCTATTGTAAATGTCTTCAAGGTCAATCGGCGAAACGCTTCAAACTGCTTGGGCAGGTCGACATTGCTAGGGGCGACAAGCCACTGGTAGATAGTCCCAAAAATAAAACTGCAGAAACCGAATGCGTAGCATTCTGCGTCTACCGCAGTGTCGATTTCGCCGCTCGCGATACCTTCTTCGACCCAATGCGCGACGTCGCCCCGATAGATTTCATGATATGCTGCAAGATGATCGCGGACATCGTTGTGCGTGCTGATCGACTCAAACCACAGGATATACATAGCCTGCATGTATTTGGAGTGGCTCGACAAAAAATCTTCGACTGCGCACAATGCTGCTAGGCATGCCTGAACGCCGCCGCGTGTTCCAACCTTGTTAGCCAGCTCCTGGGTCCAACTGGTATTGAAGTGCAGAACAAGTTGACCGAACAGCGCATCCTTCGATCCGAAACGGCTAGACGCCAGCCCTCGCGAATAGCCGGCCCGTTCTCCGACGGCCTTCAGCGTCGTTGCATGTGTACCTTGTTCGACTATCAATTGCATGGCTGCATCGAACATCCGGGCATCAGATAGCGCCGTTCGTTCCGCTTGCGTGCGTCGACTGACGCGCGGCCTGACGCGTGTCTTAGGCAAAGCAGTTTGAAGGACCTCCGTTACCTCGCGAAGGGAAGCCTTGCCCTTCATCAGGGGTAGTGCGTTCATCGATTGTCCTCGATTTTCTCAAACTTAGACTTGCCGATTGCAAATGCCTCGCGCAGTGCCTGCTTGTCAATCTTGCCAACACTGGTCAGTGGCAGGCTATCAACCTGTGCCCAATATTCAGGGATCCAGAAGCGTGCAACTCGATCCTGTAAGGCGCGTCTTAGGGCCACAAAATCCGGCCTTTCGCCATCTAGTGTATTGACAATCGCTAATGGCCGCTCTTCCCAACGCGGGTCGGGGACTGCGATTACTGCGGCTAGGTTAATACCGGGAAGGCTCGAAATGTGATTTTCGAGCTCAGCCGAAGGTATCCACTCGCCGCCTGATTTTATCAAATCTTTTAACCGATCTGTTACCTGCACATATCCGCGTTCATCAATCGTCCCAGCATCGCCAGTGTCCAGCCATCCGTCGTCGGTTAACACGCTACTCGAAGCAACGCCGTGATAGCCCCGTGCAATCCACGCACCACGCAGTTGCAATCGCCCGATGGTTTTGCCATCTTCGCTGAGGCGTCGGCCATCGTCGTCGACCAACCGCACACGAACGCCTGCGACAGGACGTCCGCTTTTGGCTCGCAAGCGACGCGCCTCTTCGTCCGATGCGTCGGCAGCGGGGTGAGACAGAACGCAAAGTGGGCTAGTTTCGGTCATTCCCCAACCTTGGATAAGCGGCACGTTCCAGCTTCGCTCAACCTCCGCGATGAGACCTTCGGAAACTGCCGAGCCACCCACCACGATGACACGAAAGCTTCCCATATCGACCGGGTCCTTGGCATCTATGCGGAGCAGATCGTTTAAGATGGTTGGCACGGTGGCGGTAAATGTAGGCGCTGTTCCGCGGATCATTCGGCGGATCGCTTCAGGCTGCAGATTAGGGCCGGGCAGTACGAAATCTGCACCCGCGAGCCAGCCCGAATAAGGCAATCCCCAAGCATTGGCATGGAACATAGGCGGCAGCAGTAAAATTTTATCGCTGTTACCTAAGGCAAAGGCGTTTGTGGCCATCGATGCCAGGCTATGTAGGTAGATCGTGCGATGCGAATACACGACCCCCTTGGGATTGCCCGTCGTTCCGGACGTATAACAGGTAGCGGCAGCTGCGGTCTCTTCAATATCGGGAAATTCGACAATCGGTTCACGGTCGGCGATAAAGTCTTCGTAAAGCGTCCATGGCTTTTCAAGTCCGGCGAGCCCGGTTGCATTGCCGGTAACGAGGATGTGGTTAAGCGCGCCGAGCGAATTGATCTGGGGTAGGAGGCCTGCAAGCAAATCACCGTCGGCAATCAAAAAAGCGTCGCTGGCATCGGCCATGATGTAGCGGACCTGATCAGGATGTAGCCGCAGGTTGAGCGTATGGAGCACAGCGCCCATTGCGGGCACCGCAAGATACGCTTCGAAATGTGCAAAATCATTCCAGCTTAACGTTGCAACACGCGTATTCTTGTCCACGCCCGCCAACCGCAACGCTGTGGCAAGTCGGCGCGCCCGATTGGCTGTTTCGGCATAGCTTCGCCACGTCATCTCCTCGCCGTCGAATAGGCCGATGCGGCTCGAAGCATGAATGCGCTCGCCGTGGGCAAAAATTGCAGCGGTGCCGAGCGGCTCGTGCATCATGGTGGCGTCCATCAAGCGATACCCTTTATCTGTGCAATGCGTTGGGCTGCATCGAGTAATGCCGGCACATCATGCTCAAGGCCGCGTTCATAAGGCCCGTCTACTTGACCATTGCGAAACAAAACATAGGCGCCCTCAACAATCACGGCGAGACGCCATAGTGCAAAAGCTTGAAAGTACGAAAGATTTGCGATTGAGAGCCCTGTTGAGCTTGCCCAGCGCTGCGCTAATTCACCACCGCCGATCACTCCCTTAACATTGGAGACGCGCTGCACAAATGCGAAGCCGAGTGGAAGACTTTCATCGCGGTTCCACATTGCCGTGACGAGCCCGACGTCGACAAGTGGATCGGCCAATGTTGCCATTTCCCAATCGAGTATTGCCCTGACTTTTGGTTCAATCGGATCCATCAACACATTGTCGAGGTGATAATCGCAGTGGACAATCCGCATTGTCTCGGGCTCTGGAACGTTTTCGGCGAGCCAAGTTCCGAGCACTTCGACCAGCGGTAGATCGCGGACTTTGCTGGCTAAGCGCACCGCACGCCACCGTTCGATCTGGCGGGCGACAAAATTCCGCGCCTTCTTTACATCGCCCAGCCCTTCAGGAACTGGCGTAATTGCGTGTACTTTGGCGAGGGCATCTATCAGTGCGATGCCGACAGCATCGATAGTTGCGATGCTGTTCGAATAAGCCGGCGGCAAAGCGTCGGTAATCGCCATTCCCGGCACGAAGCGCGTGAGAGAAAATGGGGCACCCAATATTTCCGCATCGTCGCAATACAATAGGGGTTCGGCAACCGGCGCATTGCCCGCGATGACCGAGATGAAACGAAATTCGCGCGAGATGCCGGCGCCGGCAAGGTCAGATACCGTATTGGTAGGCGGGTGACGAAGCACCAATGGACCGCTCGCGGTTTCGACAAGGCTGGTCACATTGGCGTTGCCGCCCGTCAACTTACGAGCGATTCGCACTTCGGTGAATCCGGCATTCTCCTCCAGCCAGCGGCAAAACCGCTCGGCCGGATCGCTTACAGTCGGCACAGCAGCCCACCATCGTTGGAAATTGTTGAGCCAGTCATATAAGGCGATCCTGCCACCCACCAGACGACATTGGCCAGTTCGTCGGCAGTGCCTTCCCGACCAAGTGGAATACTCTCTACGAGTTTCGCTTTGGCACGAGGCGATATGCCCGCCGTCATTTCCGTTGAAACCATGCCAGGGATTACGAGATTAACCCGGACGCCCCGACGCGCAAGTTCAACGGCTAACACCTGCGTCAGCCCCACCAGTCCGGCTTTTGACGCACCATATGCAGCATCGCCGGCAAAGCCCCGAAGACCGACCACGGCACCAATATTAACGATCGATCCTTCATCACTTAAATATGGCAAGGCGGCCCGGACGCAGTTCAGAGGGCCGGACAGGTTGGTATCGATAACGTCCTGCCAATCACCCAGAGAAAGAGAGCCAATTAGCCCGCCACGATGCAGGCCCGCATTGTTGACTAGGACATCAATGCCGCCCCAACGCTCGGCTACCTGCTCACAAGCGCCCGCTAAGGCCGACGGGTCGGTTACATCGGCGATAACGCCTATAGCATTATCACCAATTATACGGGCTTCATTCAGAACGTTCTCCCCGCGAGCAAAAAGGGCAACCCTATCCCCATTGCGGGCGGCGAGCCTGGCGATCGCGAGGCCAAGGCCCCGCGATGCACCAGTTACTACCCATCTCCGTGCCTCAAGCTTTGACTGCGTCGTCATTGCAGTCCTTCTCAGAACGATTGACTAACAGCAATGCCCCATGTCCGACTTGGACGGGGTGCCGCATAGCTCCAGACACCCTGAACGTCATAGCCGATAGTCCAGCCCTTTTCATTGGCCAAATTCTTGCCGAACAAGCTAACTGTGGTTTTGTTAAATCGTGCGTTGATAGATGCGTCTACCAAGAACTGGCCACCGTTGCGCAGGTTTGGATTGTTGAGGAAGGTGATTTCATGACCGCCTATGTAACGGACATCACCTGTAATCCAACCTGAAGCATTGTTACCGATGTCAGCTTCATAAGTTCCTCCGGCACTCCATGTCCATTTTGGTGCGCGACGGATTTTTAGGAACGAGGCATCTACAGGTCTACCTGTGCTGTAGATGTCGCCTAAAAAGTCCTTATATTTCGCGTCAAGATAGCCAAGATTTCCATTAAGGGTGAAGCCATCAAAGAGCCGTGCTGTCAAATCAAGTTCAAAACCCTTGAAATCAGCTGAGGATGCGTTGATCGTGCGGTTCTCGCGTCCCGTTGATGTGCCAGGCGCCGGAACGTCCAGATCCTGCTGCATATCTGTATACTTCATTATGAAAGCCGAGCCGTTCAGTCGAACTCGGTTATCAGCAAATTCAGTTTTGAAACCGACTTCATAATTGTCGAGCGTTTCCGGATCATAGGGGACCGTTGCAGCACTAAGGGTCGCAGGACGCCCATTGAAGCCGCCTCCACGGTAGCCGCGTGACCACAAACCATAGACCATAGTATCATCGGAAAGTTCGTAGCGGAGCGAAACGCGCGGTGTGAACTTTTTCCAGCTTTCCTCGACAGGCTTCGCCATCACTATGTTTCCAGGAAGCGTAGCGATTGGGTTTGCTTCAATGAGAGTACCATAGATTTTGACTGGCAAGTCATTGACGATACTGGACTTCTTGTCCTTCGTGTACCTCGCCCCAACAGTGAGCGTAAGCTTTTCCGTTAGGTCATAGTCTCCTTCACCATAGATAGCCCATGACTTGTTAGTTTGCGTGACATCTGTTGCACTGGTAAGCAATGGCGGTCCTGCGAACCCGATGTAGTTCTTCAGATTAATCGTATACTGCGAATCCCACAGATATGCGCCCAGAACAAACGTCACTGGGCCTGAACCACCCTTTGTGAGGCGTAATTCGTTCGTAGTCTGGCGCCAACGCGCCGGCCGATCAGTGTGATACAGCGTAAATGGTGTGGTGTCGAAATCCTGTGTGATGGTTTCGTCTGTTTTCAGCCAGCCGAGAATATAATCTAGCTGCATATCGGATCCGACATCATAGGTCGCTTTGGCGACTGCCATATCGAGCTTAAATGTCGCATTTTTGTCGAGCCGTCCGTCAGAGACGCTCACATAGCGATCCCCAGATGTGGGTACGCCCGGCGTGGGCGAGCACTGAGCATATGCTGCGCAGAACAAGTCGGTCGGCTTATTAACCGCAAGCAATTGTGGCGGATCCTGCTTAGTTTTCTGATGATCGTAGCTGACTTGGATGTCTAGATTGTCAGTGGGCTCGAACAATAGCGCCCCTGAAACAGCGTAGAACTCAGAACGCTGCCCCGGTTGTTTAAAGAATTTGTTATACATATAGCCGTCGGACTTCTCATAAGCGCCGCTGACTTTGACCGCTACATTATCTGAAAGGCCAGTGCTGGTAACGCCTTCGACCTTAAATGTGTCAAACCGACCATAAGTGGCGCGCGCCTTTCCGGTAAGATCATAGGTTGGTCGCGAGCGAGCGAGGTTGATTACGCCGCCGGTGGCGTTGCGTCCGAACAGCGTTCCTTGCGGCCCGCGCAGAACTTCAACACGATCAATATCGATCGCCTTGAGCAAACTGCCCGAACTCTGCCCGATATAAATATCATCAAAAACAACACCGACTGCTGGATCGACTGACTTCTCGACATCCCCGACGCCGATGCCGCGAATGTATATAGCTGCAACGCCTCCTGGCCCCTGCTGGGTGTCGTCGATAACAATATTGGGTGAAGCGCCTGCAAAGTCGCGAACGTCGGAGTCAAAGCGCCTTTCCAGTTCACCAGCGGATAGCGCGCTGACCGATGCGGGAACATCCTGCATGTTTTCGTCGCGCTTACGGGCGGTTACAAGAATTTCTTCAAGCCCCTGCGATTCCGCCTGCGCTTCCGTGTTTGTTTCCTGCGCACTGACTAATGACGCGGGATATAAAATGATTGCAGCGGTTGTAAGTAGCCGTGCGATTTTTATACGATCTATCATGATCATTCCTCTCCAAAAAAGGGCGCATGATTTGTTCGCGACTTCCCCTACAGATGTCACACTTTACGCTCCTTCTCTCAGGATGCCTCACTTGCTTGTTATCGACAAGCAAATTTTGCAAAAAGTATGAATTATACGATAGTAAAGTTAATAGCTATTTGTATTTAAACAAATAATCTTCATTATCTCTACGCTTGACCATTCTTGCTTGTTCTCAACTAGTAACTATGCAACAAAGATTAGTACAGTTACATCCGTCATGGGTAAGACTGGCAGGAGAGTAAGGCTTCAAAGTAAAGCGACCCGGATCTCGAGTGGCGCAAGAGGAATAAGCTAAGAGCGGGCTATATATATGTCTGGCGCGGAATTATGAAGTGAATTTGCCGCAAACGCAGGGCAATGAGCATGGTTGTAAACAAAAATAAGGATACTAGTTACTGATGGCATGGGATTTTTCAAACGAGCCTGAATTTGAACTGCAACTGGAATGGATGCGCGGGTTTGTTGCCGAAGAGATAGAGCCACTTGATCTGGTGTTTCGCGATCCTGGAGCGCATGTTGACCCGCGGTCTCGAGCCGCGCGTATCATGGCGCCACTTAAGGAAGAGGTCAAAAAGCGCGGTCTTTGGGCGTGCCATCTCGGCCCCGAACTCGGCGGAAAAGGGCTTGGCCAACTGAAGCTTGGGCTGATGAACGAAATCCTCGGCCGTAGTCGCTTTGCACCTACTGTTTTTGGAACCCAAGCGCCTGACACTGGTAATGCTGAGATACTTGCGCGTTTTGGTACGCCCGATCAGAAGGCTAAGTATCTCCAGCCACTTCTCGATGGTGAGATTGTTTCCTGCTATTCGATGACCGAACCACAGGCTGGGGCTGATCCCGGCGAATTCACATGCAAGGCGCATCTAAATGCCGGCGAATGGGTAATAGAGGGAGAGAAATGGTACGCTAGCCATGCGTGCATTGCTGAGTTCCTTATTGTAATGGTCATCACTGACCCTGATGTTCCCGTGCATGAGGGGTCGACAATGTTAATTGTCCCGCATGATACGCCGGGGCTCGAGATAATACGCAATACCGCAGTTGGTCCAAAGGATGAGATCGGCAGTGGGGTCCACGGCTATCTTCGTTTCACGAATTGTCGCGTGCCTGAGGCAAACCACCTTGGTCCGATCGGCGCTGGCTTTAAGGTAGCTCAGTCGCGTCTCGGAGGCGGCCGTATCCATCACGCAATGCGGACTGTCGGCATGTTGAATAAAGCGATGGAGTATATGACAGAACGCGTTGTTAGCCGAACCACCAAGGGCGAACGTCTGGCCGACAAGCAGATGGTCCAAGAAAAAATCGCCGACAGCTACACGCAGATCCTGCAATTTAGGTTGCATGTCCTCTATGCAGCATGGCTTCTCGACCGCGATCAGGCCTACACCCGCCCAGTGAGGCGCGAAATCAGCGCAATCAAAGCCGCCATGCCCGGCGTGCTTAAGGACGTCGTGTATCGCGCACTGCATCTGCACGGCTCACTCGGCATGTCAAACGAAACGCCGTTGATGGATATGTGGCAATATGTGCCAGAAATGGGAATTGTCGATGGACCCACGGAGGTTCACAAAATCGGCGTAGCGAAGGACATATTAAGAGATGTTCAGCCATTTGCTGGGCCTTTCCCGAGCTATCATGTGCCAGCTCGTCTCGCCGCAGCGCGGGAGAAATTCGCCGTCTATCTTGACTGATGTGCGCTACTTCAAGGAATTGATATGAAAGAGACCTCTGATATCGAACAACGTTTAGACCGTGTTGAAAGCCGGTTCGCGATGCATGATTTGGTTAGCGACTATTGCCACGGCTTTGACAAGCGCGACTGGGAGCGCTTCCGTGCAATATGGTGGCCAGATGCCATATGGGACATTGGTCCTCCCTTTGGCAGCTTTGAGGGCACTGACGGCATTGCGCATGTAACCAAGGATATTCTGTGGGACGCTTGGCTTGCATCCAGCCACTTCACCACGAACCTCGTCGTTTCCTTTGAAGGTGATGACCGCGCGACCGGCCTATGTGACGTGGACTGTATTGGCACGACGTCCGATGGTCAGGCGCAAACCGTCAGTGCGACTTATTTTGATACGTTCGAAAGGCGTGACGGCGTCTGGAAGATCGCGCACCGAAAGGTGAAGATGCACCACTTCAATCCGCTTCCCGGCGTCACCCTGTCGCCGCCTGCATAGGAGCTTTTATGGCTTATTTTGAAACTGATACTGGTGGCCGAGTGTATTTTGAGCACCATCGTGCGCCCGGACTGCCGGTCGTGCTGATCCACGGTTGGGGTATGTCTGGAGATTATTGGGCTTCGGCGGTCGAGGGGCTCCTTGCTGCGGGACATGGCGCCATTGTGATTGATCACCGTGGCTGCGGTCGTTCTGACCGGGATTTTACCGACATGTCGATCGCTGCTATTGCCGGCGATGTTGCTGCGATCATCGATCGCTGCGATTTACCGCGTGTTGCGTTAAATGGGTGGTCCTTGGGCGGCGCCGTGGCAGTTGCCGCTGCCGCGTTGCTTGGCAATCGTGTCGCAGGACTTATTCTGACCTGCGGGGCATCGCCTCGTTATGTACAAGGCGACGGGTTTCCACACGGTGGCATGCCTGAAGACGTTCTCGCAATCGCTGGCGCAATTACCGCTGACCGCCCTGGCTTTTTCCGGGCGCTGGCTGAGGGCGCATCGGGTGAAGGCGCAAGCGAGGCAATGATCGGTTGGGTCGAGCGAGGGTTCTTGGCAACTGCGCCGCGCGCAAGCGAAACACTTGCCGGTCTTGCAACGCTTGATCAGCGCGAACTGCTGGCATCCTTTACTTTCCCTGTCCTGTCGATTGGCGGAGCCAGAGATGCAATCGCCGACCCTGCGATTGCAGGCTTTGCTGCAAACTGTGCTGCGAATGGCACGCTTCTGACAATGGACACAGGACATTCCCCACAACTCGAGAACCCCACTGCCTATAATGAGGCATTGCTCGCATTTTTAAGGAATTTAACCTGATGTCTACTGCACCGCTTGATGATTTAGCCGCCTTGCTTGCTCCGCTAAATACACCCTTCGCGTGTAAATCGCTAAAGGCTCCTAACCGTTTCTGCATGGCCCCCATGTCACGCTATTTTGCTCCCGGGGGCGTACTGGGAGAAGATGGTGCAGAATATTACCGCCGTCGTGCTGCTGGTGGTGTCGGTACGATTATAACCGAGGGCACTGGAGTGGCGATTGATCACGCTGTTGCCGCGGACAACATCCCGCTATTTGACGGCGAGGAACCGCTTGCCGGATGGAAGGGCGCAATTGATGCCGTCCACGCCGAAGGCGGAATGTTTGTTCCGCAATTATGGCACGTCGGCGGCTGTATGGATTTCAACTTCCCTGATTCACCACACGCTCCGTTGGTTAGTCCGTCAGGCTTCGCCGGGCCGGACATCGAGGGTGGTCGCGCCATGACCCAACAGGATATTGATGATACTGTCGCCGCCTTTGCAAAATCTGCGCGCTTGGCAAAAGAGATTGGATGCGACGCAATAGAATTGCACGGGGCCCATGGGTATATTTTCGATCAATTCTTCTGGGATCGAACCAACCAACGAAATGATCGCTATGGCGGGCCGGACATTGCGGACCGCGCCACATTTGCGGCCGAGGTTGTTGCCGCCTGCCGAGCAGCGGTAGGCGAGGATTTTGCTATCATCTTTCGTGTCTCACAATGGAAGACGTATGACTATGATGTAAAACTAGCAGCCGATCCGGACGATCTGCACCGCTGGCTCGACCCGTTGGCCCGCGCTGGGGTGGATATATTCCATGCTTCGCAGCGTCGTTTCTGGGAACCCGAGTTCGAGGGCGACCACAAAAATCTGGGTGGTTGGATCAAGGAGGTCACGGGTAAGCCAGTGATTACCGTAGGGTCGATCGGCATGGATCGAGATTTGATGCAGGATTTTGTCGAAGGCGTGTCGTCTCCTATGTTGGGTCGTCTGGAGGATCTTGTAAAGATGTTCGAGCGCAACGAGTTTGATCTCGTGGCACTGGGCCGGGTTCTTCTTGCGGACCCTAACTGGCTGGAAAAGGTAGAGCAGGGACGCATTAATGAGCTCACTCCCTATAATCGCGATACGGCGCTCAAGAACTACGAGCATTAACAATCCGGAGTTTGAAACTCCACGGAGATCACGACCCGAAGATTGCAGATGCTGGCCCGATCTCAGGGGGCAGCAGCGCTTGGTGCGCCCATCATCTGCAAGGACGTTTTGCTAAAAGGAAAAACAAAAGATGCGTCAAATCGATCATTTTATCAGCGGTGGCGCGGGCGCCAGTTCAGTGCGTTTTGGCGATGTCATGGACCCTAACAATGGTGGCGTTCAGGCGCGTGTGGGACTTGGCGATGCGGCAGTGCTTG
>NZ_JBIKPH010000165.1:0-4388 GCF_044357595.1 Sphingorhabdus sp.
ACCTGCAAAAGCGCAGACGATACCTGCTACAACGAAGGACAACATAACCGCTGGGCCAGCATGCAAAGCTGCTGCACTGCCGGTACGGACGAAGATACCCGCACCAATGATGCAACCAACGCCCAACAGCAGAAGGTTCCATTTGCCCAACGAACGCTTCAGTTCGCTGTTCGCTGACTCTCTTTGTACTTGTGCGATCGTCTTGCGCGCGAACATGCGCTGCATCACGGATTGCTGCTCAACGGCCATCATATTCTCCCCGATGGATTTCTTATCCCGCGGAACCTAGCCTCAAATTGTCTCCGCGCAACTTAATTTCACCGAACAAGCATCGGTCCGAGCGGTTTTCCACCAAAAATATGGACATGAAGGTGCGGGACTTCTTGATGGGCATCGATTCCGATGTTGGCGAGCAGGCGATATCCGGTCTCAACCAACCCCATTTCGCGCGCAACATGACCCACGGCCCGGACAAATCCGGCTATTTCGGCGTCGGTGGCAGTGGTGCTGAAATCATCCCAGCTGACATAGGCGCCCTTGGGAATGACCAGGACATGCTCGGGCGCTTGCGGGTTTATGTCGTGAAAGGCGAGTGCCCATTCATCCTCGAACACTTGGCGGCATGGTATTTCTTTGCGCAGGATTTTGGCGAAGATATTTTGGTCATCATATTCCAAAGTCGGGTCAATCGGCATGTCTCACTCCCCAATATTGCTGCGCGCCGCCTTTTCGACGAGGCCGGACACGCCCTCACGGCGATCCAGCTCGGCCAGCACGTCATCCCATGACACACTGCATTCGCGCAGCAATATCAGAAGATGAAATATCAGGTCAGCGGACTCTGCCGTTACCTGCCGCGCATCCCCCGACAACGCAGCGATAATAGTTTCAGTGGCTTCTTCACCAACCTTTTGCGCAATTTTGCCACGACCTTTGGCGAACAAGGATGCGACATAGCTGCTGTCCGGCGCGGCGCCAGAACGCTGCGCGATGGTGTGTTCGAGCCGTTTGAGTGTGTCGGGCATCAAATATCCTTTTGCAGGGCTATGACCATGGCCTTGTCCTCGGCGGGGATCAACCCTTCGAGGACACGCCAAAAGCCGGTAACGGACTCTTGCCCCGCCGCAGCATAAGCCGACGCAAGGCTACTCCGCAGGGCTTCAAACAATTGCGCTTCAAATTTAACGCCCTCCGGCGTCAGGCGCAGCAGTTTTTGCCGGCGATCAACATTGCCCGTGCGCGTTTCCACCAAGTCCTTGTCCGCCAAATCATTCAGCACGCGACCAAGCGATTGTTTGGTGATGGCCAGAATCTTGAGCAGCGAACTGATAGGTAGATCAGGCTGGCGTGCGATAAAGTAGAGCGCGCGATGATGCGCGCGGCCGAGGCCATGCGCGGCAAGCCCATCATCAATCGCACGCGTAAGCCGCGTATAGCCAAAAAACAAAAGCTCGACCCCGCGCCGCACTTCATGTTCACGCAGGAACAGAGGCGACGCAGTCGGCGGAACAGAAACAGAAGATGGGACAGCCATATTGACGTATCTTGGCCTAGCCCATAGAACAGTGCAAGACCCTAATAGACGAGAACATTCATGACCGCTGGCGCCTTTCCTTTTGAAGCCAACCCGAACCCGGTTGATCCAACCGAGCGCGCCGCGCGGTTAACCGACCCTGGTTTTGGCCGAGTGTTCACTGATCATATGGTCACAATCCGCTATTCGGACGCTCAGGGCTGGCATGATGCGAAAGTCGGACCACGCGGACCATTGACGCTCGATCCTGCGACTGCCGTGTTGCATTACGCACAAGAGATTTTTGAAGGACTGAAGGCCTATCGCCTCGCGGACGGCGGAATGGCGCTGTTCCGCCCGGAGCAAAATGCCCGTCGTTTCCAACGTTCGGCCAAGCGGCTAGCGATGCCAGAATTGCCTGAAGATATGTTCCTGCAGGCCTGCAAACAATTGATTGCGGTCGACAAGGAATGGTTCCCACCGGTGGATGGAGGCTCAATCTATCTGCGGCCCTTCATGATCGCGAGTGAGGTGTTTCTGGGGGTGAAGCCGTCTGCCGAATATCTGTTCATGGTGATCGCGTCGGCCGCTGGCAATTATTTCAAAAGCGGTGCGCCCGCGATATCCATCTGGGTCTCCGAACAGTATACCCGCGCTGCACCGGGCGGCACTGGCGCGGCAAAATGCGGCGGCAATTACGCCGCAAGCCTGGTGGCGCAATCGGAAGCCATTAAGCAAGGCTGCGACCAAGTTGTGTTTCTTGATGCAGCCGAACACCGCTGGGTCGAAGAACTGGGCGGCATGAACCTGTTTTTCTTGTTTGATGATGGGTCCATCATCACCCCGCCAGCCGACGGAACGATATTGGAGGGCATAACGCGCGATTCTGTGCTGACCCTAGCGCGGGAACAGGGGTTGAATGTGCGTGAGGAACGCTATGCGATTGACCAATGGCGTGCGGATGCGGAATCAGGCCGATTATTAGAGGCATTCGCCTGCGGCACCGCCGCTGTCGTCACGCCTGTCGGAAAGGTGCAGTCAGCACAGGGCAGCTTTACCATAGGCGCGGGCGGTGCGGGGCAGATGACTCAGCAAATCCGGGCAAAACTTGTGGATATTCAGCGCGGAATTGCCGCAGATACCCATGGTTGGGTGCAGCGCGTCGATTAAGCTGTTGCGCAATAGGATTACCACGATATAAGCCGCCCGCAACGGCCAGTTTACTGGCTTGCTGGGGCGTCGCCAAGCGGTAAGGCAGCGGCTTTTGATGCCGCCATTCGCAGGTTCGATCCCTGCCGCCCCAGCCATTCTATACAGAATTTTCCAATGAATTTCCTAACACGTTGTAAGTTATCGAAAAAGTTTCAACTTTTTCGGGTTGCCGGATGATTCATGACTTATTTACCCTTTTTAGTTCAAAGGGTTGGCACTTGGTGAAGGGTGGATTAAGTCATGAGAGTAGTTATTGCCGACGACCAGCCGGATGTCGTCGTGCACCTGAAAGAGATAATCGAAGAACTAGGGCATGACGCAGTCGGTTTCACTGACGGCGAAGCTTTTTCCGATTCAATATCACGCGAAACATTTGATCTTGTTATTCTGGATTGGAATATTCGGAGCAAAAATGGCACCCCCCTTTTCAATTGGATGTGCAAGGCGCTACCGAAAAGACCTCCTGTCATCATCATGACCAACCGGGCGGCAAAGCGCGATATCACAGAAGCGTTAACAGCGGGCGCCGATGAATATATTACGAAGCCTGAAGTCCGCTCCGTTATTGCAGCGCGGGTTAGTGCCTTGTTGCACAAAAGTGCCCCAACTGGCGCCTTTGATACCGAGGTGAGCTACGGACTCTACCTGATGAACAGGCTCGATCAGAGCGTGACCTTGCATGGAAAGACCATTCTCCTGACCGCTAAAGAATTTGAGCTTGCCGAGATGTTCTTCAAAAACGCCAATCGCACATTATCCCGCAATAATATCATCAAAACCATCTGGAGAACTCCGGAAAGTATGGCATCACGCACGCTGGACATGCACGTGTCGCGCGTCCGTTCGAAGCTGGACTTGCAGCTTCAGAACGGTTTTCGGATTGTTACGGTTTTCGGCTATGGATACCGGCTTGAGTCTCTTAAAACATAAGACGCGCTAGGTGCCAAAAAGGCACGCCTAGCCTAGGTTGCCTTTTTGGCGCGCTCAGTCATTTCCTGGTTCAGCATCTCAGCCAGCAGGAATGCCAGTTCAAGTGACTGTGCTGCGTTCAACCGTGGATCGCAGTGCGTGTGGTACCGGTCAGCCAGACCTTCGTCGGTCACATCGACCGCGCCGCCCGTACACTCGGTAACATTCTGGCCCGTCATTTCGATATGGATGCCGCCACCGAAACTACCTTCGGCACGGTGCACAGCGAAGAACCCGCGAACCTCAGCCAAGATACGTTCAAACGGCCGCGTCTTGTAACCGCTGGCGGATTTTACGACGTTGCCGTGCATCGGGTCGCAAGACCAAATGACGGGATGGCCTTCACGCTGCACAGCGCGCACCAATGTCGGCAACCCGCTCTCAACCTTGTCATAGCCATAACGCGAGATAAGTGTCACGCGACCTGCCGCACGCGTGGGGTTTACGGTGTCAAGCATGCGCAGCAAGGCATCGGGCTCAAGACTTGGCCCGCACTTAATACCAATCGGGTTGCCGATACCGCGCAGGAATTCGACATGCGCCGACCCTTCAAACCGCGTACGATCCCCAATCCATAGGAAATGCGCGGATGTGTCATACCATCCACCGGTCAGGCTGTCCTGCCGCGTCATCGCCTGCTCATAAGGCAGCAACAAAGCTTCATGGCTGGTATAGAAACTGGTGCCCTTAATTT
>NZ_JBIKPH010000166.1:0-4302 GCF_044357595.1 Sphingorhabdus sp.
GCACGCAGCGTTTTGGCGGTGCCACCTGTGGATACCAATTCCACATGACGCGCAGCCAACGCGTGGCCAAGCTCAACCAACCCAGCCTTGTCGGACACCGACAATAGGGCCCGTTTAATCACGACGTCTTGCATATATCTATCCTAAATGGCGCAGTTGCCAGCTTATATGGAGGCCGCCTTTACCTGTGTCGGCAGCAATCACAAGTTGGCGGGTGGGGTGAGGGCGGCCGTTTTGATCCACCCAAAGGCTGTCATCGACGGTCAGCATGCCGCCCGAGGTGAGAAACACCCAGTTACTGCCATCGGCCATGCGCAGCAGAGCGGTCTGTGGTTTATCCGACGGCACAATTTCAATATCAGGTCCAAGGTGAAAACGAACAGCTATAGCGACATTGTCCTTAGGCTTCGCCTGCGGCAACAGCGTATCTTCACCGCGCAGTTCCATGCCATCGGAGCGCAGGGTGAGCACGCGCGAATGATTATATCCAAAGCTTTTGGCATAGCCGTCATGGCTTGCCTGTATACGCGTCGCCTGTTCAATGTCGCGGCGCTCAAGTTCGACCTCTGCAACGCCCTTGCCAAGATGCCCACCTGCCAAGATCGCGGTCGAATTGGTATCATTCAGGCATAAGGTGGAATGCGCCGCAGTCGTCCGAAGCCCCCGGGCCAACGCCGCGGGTATCATCGCCCCGACGAGAGCCGCGCCGCCGCAATTCACAATGATCCGCTGCGCACCATGCGAAAGTTCGAACGCGAGGGTCGAGGCACAACCCGACGCAGACTGCCGCGCGAGCGGTGGTGGCCCTGCGTCCAGCAGCAGCACAGATTTGCCCGCCAACACGCGCTGATATCCCCAATCAAGCGCTTGCCTATGTGGCCGCGCGCGGACTTCGCTGGCGGCAACCAGCGCGTCGATGCGGTCCGCCGCGATATGTGCAGACCCCTGCCAAGCGCCAAGACCGCCGTCGGCATGCGTCAGGCCAAGCAAGGCGGGCACCGCGCGCCCCAATGCGTCTAAAAGAAAATCGGGGGCCAATTCGCCTTGCGCGACATAGCATTTCTTCAACAGGCTCAACATGCCGATGAGCTCCATCAACTGGATGGGCGAACGCGACACGACACCGCCATCGGGGGATATTGTTGCCCGCAAGGAGTCTGCTAGCCCGTCCTCACCCACTGCGCGGCGGATTTTGCCTTCGGGCAAAAGCAGCGATGCAGCCACAACCCCCGCCCAGCCCACTGTTTTGGCAAAGTGGCTTTGCGCCCTTGGGGCCGATTGGTCCAAATGGCGCGCAACACGCGCGAAATGGTTGATCACGCGGGCGCGATAAATGGGTTCATTACTACTGAGCAAATAGGGCGAGCCAGCCGCCATGTTCAAAAGCCGCCAAGCACAATTGTCGACCCGCCATGCTGGCTCGCGCGTCTTCATGCCATTGGCCAGCAACCACGCATCCGCAATCTGTGCCGCAACGGGCGCACCTTCACCCCGGTTCGTCACAGCCGCCAGATCCCGCAACCAATCAAAGCGGTGAATATAATCGGTCAGCGATGGCTGCAGATCGAGCTTGTCATAATCCAGATCGCAAAATGCTTGCTCAAAACCCTGATAATGGAACTTACCAATGCGCAAAGACTGACCGCGGGCAGGGTTTCCCTCCAACGGGTCCTGCGGCACTGCGAGCAAGCGCTGCGGTACCTTGCCTCTTAACCGCCCGCTGTGCAGCGGCGTACGCCATGTCAATTTATAGAATTGGAGAGAAAGGCGTTCGAGAATATTTTGGCCCGCGCCTTTGGGTCTGACGATTAAGGCCGTCTGCCGTTGATCCGTGCCGTCCTCAAACGCGCCGGTCATTCACCCCTCAGCGCCCGGATATTGGCTGCATAATGGTCCGCACCGCCTTTAAACGTTGCCGTGCCCGCCACCAACGTGTCCGCGCCCGCCGAAATAGCAAGTGGAGCGGTGTCGGTGGTAATACCGCCATCGACCTCAAGCCGGATGTCGCGGCCCGTCTTGTCGATCATTTTGCGGATGGCTTCTATCTTGCGCAGCTGGCTGGAAATAAAGCTCTGCCCACCAAAACCGGGGTTCACGCTCATGACCAGAATGAGATCAACGTCATCGATCAGATAATCGAGCATCTTTGCTGGCGTATGTGGATTAAGCACGATGCCCGCCATTTTGCCAAGTGACTTGATCAACTGCACGGTGCGGTGCGGATGCGGCCCAGCCTCTGGATGGAACGATATAATATCAGCCCCTGCATCGGCAAAATCCTGAACATATTGGTCAACCGGCGATATCATCAGATGTACGTCGAACGGCTTGGCGCTATGCGGACGCAGCGCCTTTACGACGGCGGGGCCGATGGTGATATTTGGGACAAAATGCCCATCCATGATATCCACATGGATCCAGTCACAACCAGCCGCATCAATCGCGCGCACTTCCTCTCCCAGCCGCGCAAAGTCAGCTGACAAAATCGATGGCGCAATGCGGACGGCGCTGGTCATGTAAATCGCTTAGACGCTGGGGCCCGTACGGGCAAGGCAACGCGGCGCGTTATACACAGCTTATCACTCGCTAATGCGCGGCCTACGGCGATAAATGAACAGGTCGCCGATAATGTCATGTGACTCCGCAAATTTGGTGAAGCCAAGCTTGCGTGCGACATTGTGCGAGGCGGCGTTGCCCGTATCGATAATGCAACGAATTTCACCCAGTGCCTGCGCATCGGCCCAATCCAAGATCGCCGTCATCGCCTCTGTGGCATAGCCCTTGCCCCAAGCATCGGGCGTGAAGGCCCAGCCAGCTTCAGGAAGGTCTTCCAGCGCAGCAATGCCGCGTTCAAATTGCGCGAGCCCGCCATTGCCGACAAAGCGCCCGCTTTCCCGTTCCAAGAATGACCAATAGCCATAGCCAAAAAGCGACCATAGGCCGATGCCCTGAAGCATTTTGCCCCAACTGACATTGCGGCTGCGCGGTTCGCCGCCGATAAACGCAGTCATGCGCGGGTCAGCCCATGCGGCTGCGTAGTCTTCCCAGTGGGCGCGCGACATAGGTTCGATGGAAAGCCGCTGTGTCGTGAGCGTTGGCGCGGTCATGGGCGTTATACGGCGTGCGTGAAACGCGCCACAAAGAAGCCATCTAGGCCGCCTTGTTCAGCCAGCATTGGTGGGATGGTGCGGACATGTCCATCTGCGTTTGCGACCACGCCGACGGGCAGTTCGTCTGCGGTCACGGGTTGCGTTTTATATTCCGGATGCCGCGCCAGAAACGCCTCGGCCTGTGCCTCCCCCTCATGCGGTTCCAGCGAGCAGGTTGCAAAAACCAAAGTACCGTCGGGTTTCAACCATCCGGCCGCGCGGTCCAACATCGCACTTTGGATCGCGGCGAGATTGTTAATCGCTTTCAGGTCGATACGCTGCAACACATCGGGGTGCCGCCGTATCGTGCCCGTGGCGCTGCACGGCGCATCGAGCAAAATCGCGTCAAACAGATGCGCCGGTTTCCAGTCCATCACATCGGCGTTCACGCGCTCCGCATTTAACTGTGTGCGTTCCAGATTGGACATCAACCGGTCCATACGCCGTGCACTGTTGTCCAATGCCGTGACGGCAAAGCCAGCGGCTGAAAGCTGCATGGTCTTACCACCGGGCGCCGCGCATAAATCAAGCGCGCGCCTTCCAGTGCCATCGCCCAAAAGCCGCGCAGGCAGGCTGGCCGCGAGATCCTGAACCCACCACGCGCCTTCATCATAGCCGTCAAGCTCCTCCACCGCGGTACCGCGCGGCAGCCGGACATGGCCAGGCATCAGGCTCACCCCATTTAATCTCTCTGCCCAAGCGTCCGTTGCCGCAGGTTCCCGCAAGGCAAGGTCAAGTGGCGGTGGTTCGGACAAGGCCTTTTGCGCGCCAGCGACCATGTCGTCACCCCATGCGGGGTGCCAGCGCATCATCACCGCCTCAGGCAGTGACGGGAGTTCAGGTAACGTGACTTCCGCGCGTAGAAGCGACCCCAGAACGCCATGCACCAGCCGCCTTGGCCCGCCGTCGACCAAAGGCAGCGCAGTAGCAATGGCCGCATGGGCGGGCGTGCCGAGACGCAAAATCTGGGCCAGCGCAAGGCGAAGCACCATCCGTGCTTTGGAATCATCGGGCAGCGCTTGCTTTGTCTTGCTGTCGATCAAAATGTCGAGATCAACCGCCCAGCGCAAAGTTTCCTGCGCAATCGCGATCGCCAGCGCACGATCAGGCGGCGAGAGGCCCTTGGTCGCGTTAGCGGTGGCTTGGTCCATCG
>NZ_JBIKPH010000077.1:0-11188 GCF_044357595.1 Sphingorhabdus sp.
CGCCGGTCGAGGCTGCTATCGCGCTGTCTATTGTGTTTCTAGCCGTGGAAATTGTGAAACGCGAACCGGGCGCGCCGCGCCTATCGGAACGCATCCCATGGGTTGTCGCCTTCCTGTTCGGTTTATTACACGGCTTCGGCTTTGCAGGCGCGCTCGCCGAGATCGGATTGCCCCAGGGCGAAGTTCCTATGGCCTTGCTGACATTCAATCTGGGGGTTGAGGCTGGCCAAATTGTCATCGTGATCGGTGCCATGTTAATATTGTGGGCGCTGCGCCGGGCAAACGCCCTTTACGCGGCCCGCGCGCAAATTATCGGCGCCTATGCCATCGGCAGTGTTGCGGCCATGTGGCTACTGCAACGTATCCTTGCAGGCTAAGCAATTCTTAACGCAATTCCGACACCGGCATCGGTTGAATGCATTCCAGCGCGCAGTTGCTCACAAGCTCAGTTACATTCCATCTTTTTATAAGGAATGTTAAGCGTCCCTTTTTACACTGGCTATTTCCCGCTGTTGCGAAATGCAAAGCGCAGGAGCTGGTACCAAAGTGGCTTGGGGTAACGCATATTCCGCTTAAACCGTTGTCTTATTTTCCGTGTCGGGACGATGGCGACCTGACGGTAAACACTTATGATTGCAGTCATCACGCTGCCTCCCTCTTTTCTGAAATTGCTTGTGCGTAAGTTTGGAACAGTGCTGCGAAATGATCATCGAGTGTCCGTGCTGTTGCGGCCGCGCGGTGTGCGGCAGACTGAAGCTGATGCCCGTCGCGATCGAGAAGACGCATAATTGCATCCGCGGCGGCATGCGCATTTCCGGGCGTATAGGTTTCGCTGAAATCGGGATGCGCGATATCTGCGACCGCACCTCCATTAGGAACTATCAATGGGAGACCAGATGCTAAGGCCTCTGACGCAACGAGCCCGAATGTTTCCGCGGATGAACCATGGACGAGTGCATCACAGCTTGCCATGATGGTGGCCAGCGCCGTCCGATTGCGCACGGGTTCCAGCAACTGGATATGCGGATTGCCGCTTACATGTTCAATCACCGAAGCCTGCTGGTGACCATTGCCGATGAGAACCAACCCTACAGGCCGTTTCGCAGCTACACGTGCGACAGCGTCTATAACGCAAGGCCAGCGCTTTTCCGGAGTATGCCGACCGATCCCCAACAACAAAGTCGCCGTATCCGGTAGATTACAGCGCGCTAACAAGTCTCGCCGAACAGACATGTGCCTCCGCGCTGGAGAGAAAACGCCCGCATCGACGCCCATCGGGATGTTGACAGCACCCCGTATGCCGCCACCCGTTAGCCTCTTTTGAAGGCTTGGCGACGCGCATATTGTGAAATCAAAGCTGTTGCACATGCGCCTGAGATAGCGCCAGAACCATTCAAATTGCCGATCGATGACATCGCGCGGTGCAACGCCGTCAAACCAGCGATATGCCCATGCCGAAAGCGGGTCATGGTGCATGAACATTGACCGAAGTGCGTGGCCTTGCCAGCTTCTTGCAACCCATGCGCCGCGCCACGGGGAGGACGCCTCCAGCACATCGGGTTGCTCGGCGTCCAATATGGCGTGAACCGGCGCTGCGTCCCAGAACATGCCATATTTCTTATCAAATGGCAGCGCGGGGGCTTTAACATAAATGATCCGGCACCCATTTTCATACTCGACAACTTCGTCCTTGTTGCCAGGCGCAATGACAATTATCTGGTGTCCAAGCCGAGCGCCGATAGCGAGCTTAGCGTTAATATAGGTGCGCACTCCGCCGCCTTCAGGGGCATAAAACTCGCAGACATCGACGATCTTCATGGTTGTCCCTCCGCGGCCTGGCCTTTGATTGGGCCAACGCCAAATCCTTGCCGATAATTCATGACGATCGAAATTGATCGCACACCAGAACCGACGACAAGTCCCGCTACTTTTGCCTGGGGTTTGCGGAAGCCGAGTTTAGGATTGTTGGCAAAACCTACACCATCGCCCGATAAACCGAATTTACCGTTGTCATCTCGATCGTGCAGCAGAACCAAGGCATAATTTCCAGGGCCCGGCGCGCGAACACACATCGTCACAGGTCCCATATTTGGCGTGGTCATCGGCACGCGCCGAAAGGGTTTGCCTGCCGCGATCAATATCTTGTCACTTTGCAGAAAATCTGAATCATTTTCAGGGTATAATTCGAGGATGAGTTTACCTCGGCGGTCCTTTAAACCCAAAACATTGACCCGCACCGCAGGACCAGATTCCGCTGTCCGGCAGTCAGCCCCGCTTCGCCCGCGCTCGGATTTAGGGGGTACAACCGCGTTTGTGGGCACAGAAAGCCCGATTGCAGCGAGTGCCAAGATATACCTCATCATGCCCTTGCCTTTTCGGGAAGCATGCCTTGGTATCGGGAGAAAAGTGCCCCGCCGCCCAACATCACCGCGACTATGAAATGCAGCGCCAACATTGCGGTCGCGGTAAGGGTTATCAGCGTGGATACTGCGCTATCTTGTCCAACCAGGAACACTGCGATTACGGCGAAAAGGGCTTCTTTATTTGGCAGAAATGGCAACCGTCCGACCAAAAGCCGGATCATGGATAAAACCAGCCAGAAACCGAAATGTGGGCCGGGCAGAATTATATACCATAATAAGGCACATAACAGCGTGCCCGCAGATAACCGGATAATATGGACCCCAAAAATCCACCAAAGTTCGGGGCGTTCCAGTGTGAACACCCGGCGTGAAAAAAACAAAACAACGAACGACAGGATTAAAAAAATGGCTGCAGAAAGGACGGAGGCATCCGTGTATGCACCAAGATGTAGTTGCGAGACAAAAGGGTAAGTCACGCACAGCAAAAGCAACGCGATAAGGTTAGCCGCCAAAGCTGATAATATATTGACGTCCTTGATCGCTCCAAAAGGCGCCGAGCTTAGCTCTGTGCGCTTTCGTGCCCACAGATAAAAATACACTTCGCCGGAATAGGATATCAGAACCTCATTGCCGATGCGTTTGGCGAGAAGGATAAAGAATCCCGAAACAGGCAGCATCCATAGACGCCGAAAGATAATCCAATCGGCAACGGGCAACGCGAAATAGAGCGCCAACAACACAGGCAAAAACCACAAGTTTTCAGGTAGTGTATCATGCAGTTGCGCGGTGTTGATCTGCCCAAGTTGCAGCACAATGGCGATCAGGAGAGCCGCCGAAAGGCCGCGCGATAGCCATGTCGACCACAGGTTTTTCTCGGGCTTTAAAGTCGGCAGCTCCAAATGCGCAAATGGGGTAGCAGTGAAGGTCAAGCTACCGACCAATCACGTTCGCGAAGTACGGTGTCGCGCTGACCCCGGGCATCAAACCGGCGCGCCAAAAACTGGTAAAAGAAATCATGCTGCCGGGACCGAGGTGTCAAATGGTAAACGACCCGCTCCAATACGGTCCAACGCACTTTCCCGCGATCAGCGCGCCGGTCAGATGTCGTACACCATAATGTGTGATGGTAGATTTGCCGCCCAAACTTCAACACGCGATGCATCAGTTCATGGTCTTTTAAAACATAAGGCCAAAGCAAAGGATCGTAGCTGCCTGCTGCAAGCAATGCGTCTGTGCGAAACATTTGCGCAGCGCCGCTGGTATGGTTCTGATGCGGCAAGATGAACGCGGCGAGCAGACGATGTGCCATACTGCCCAGCCCCCTGAAAAAGGGTTCACGGCGCAAACAGGCACATGCCGCCACATAGTTGGCACCCTTTGCATCAAACAAATGCGTCGCAGTCGAGAGATATTGCGGCGGGTAATATGTATCCGCGTCACAAATCGCCGTGAATTCGGAGGCAACCGCAGCGATGCCCGTTTGCAACGCATATACCTGGCCAGGCCGGGGCTCATGTAAAAAGGTTACTTTACCGGAATAATCGGCCAGCTGCATGCGGGCGTTATCAATGCAGCCGTCGGTTGAGCCATTGTCGACAATGATCAAATCGAACGCGGTGGTTTGCGCAATAATCGATGCTAAAGTCCGCGGCAGAAAGTCCGCTTCATTATAGACAGGTATGACAATCGACCAACGCACAAACTACCCCCGATAGACAAGAGGGCCGTAAATTTCATTTGCCAAAGTACGATGTCAGAACTGCGTCAAATTTATGAAGAATGCACAAATTTTCGGTCACAAAATCGTAATCAAGGCGCGCAAACCGTGTAGGCTAACACGACCCACAGATGAATTTACATCTTGTCCGCGGTGTTCAGTCCGCGCTGATTTCAGAAACCGACGAAGCGCACATTACCTTCAACAGGCTCCCGCTGACGCTCAAACCCGTTTACCGGTGCGTCTTCATCACGATAGCCAATGGCAATGCCGCAGAAGAAAATGTGCGTTTCATCCGACACACCGATAAACTCTTTGATCAGCTTTGCATGCATGGAGAGAAATTCTTGAGGGCAGGTGTCCAGCCCTTCTTCGCGAAGCAACAGCATGACGGTCTGCAGCCACATACCGACGTCGGACCATTGCGGCGATCCCATGCGGCGGTCAAAATAGCACAGCAACACAGCAGGGGCATTGAACGACATTACATTGTTACGAACGAAATCGCCGCGCGCATCCGTTTCAGAGCGACCAATACCCATAGCTTGATACATAGACGCCCCAACTTGTGCCAGGCGCGCTTTGCATTCCGGAATAACCTCTGGGTCTGACCATGAATATTCGGGCGGATCCTGCATCGGCGAAACCAGCATTTTCTGCTGCAGTTCAGCAAGCGGCGCGCCTGTTAATATCGTTGCTTCCCAAGGCTGAAAATTACAGCCTGACGGCGCCCATCTTGCCTTGTCCATGACGCGATGCAGCAGCTCCAACGGAACGGTTGTGGGTGTAAACGCGCGGACAGAACGGCGCGACAGTACTGCTTGGCTGACAGTTAATTGGTTCATGCAGTTTTCCCTGCATATCTAAGGGCAATCGGTCAAGTCCAAGCAGCATTCATCTACGCAAGCCAGATTATGTGATCACACAAAATATGGATATATGGTGCCGCCTATAGGATTCGAACCTACGACCCCCGCATTACGAATGCGATGCTCTACCAACTGAGCTAAGGCGGCATGTGGCGTTTCAGCCTGAGCCAGTCGCATAGCCAAGTGCGTTACCGAGTTCAAGTGGCCTTTACCCCAAATACCCCAACGGCTAACGCTTGGCCATCCTTAGCTTAACAAATCGCAGGCTTAATCGCCTGACAGCACCCAGCCAACACTGATCTGTTTGGCGGCCAGCGGGACGTCAAGCCGCGCCTCGCTGAAGCCGACCTTTGCCCCAGGCGCAAGCGTGCGGACTTTCGTTTTCATTTTCCAACTGTAAACGGGACGGCCGCTTGCGTCTTTCAGCGTTACCAACATTTCGGGTACAGATTGTTTCACCCCAGTTGGGTTCACGATGCTGCCGCTTGCGATAAAATAGGGCGTTCCATCCTCGCGTTCGTTCAGTTCGAGATTTTCGTTCAAAACGATGGTGAGGTCAGGTTCTTCAGCCGCGCCGTAAAGGCCAATATTCGGGAGGCCATAATAAGAGATAGCCACGCCGGCTGCGGCGACTGTCAACGCAAAGACAATTGCCACAAGCATCCATATTTTTGCAGGATTGCGACGTTGGCTAAACGGTGGCGCATGCGCGAAATGGCTTTGCGCAGGCGCATGATCGTCCAAAATGCTTGGGGCTAAGCCCAGGTCGGCATACACTGCGGTTGGCGTCGGTGAAATGGAGCGTTCGGGTGCAAAGCGCGGAAACGCAGGCGGCGCCTCATCGGCATCGGTTTGTTGGGCGATGGAGGTAGGGGAATCGTCTGACGAAAAGACTGGGCTCGTCAAGGACGCCGAGGCACCCTCTGGCACCTCCTGAACTGGCGATTGCGGCAAAGGTGCTACAATGGGAGCAGGCGGCGCTGGTGGTATATGGGCGGGCGTTCCAGCCACACTCTCCGCTGGCGCCGCTATGGACGGCGCTGGCGCGAGTGGTGGAATGGGCGCTGCCTGAAACCAGCCATGCTTGCAGTTGGCACAGCGCACTTGGCGCCCATCAGTACCAACGGCATTGTCAGGGACAACATAGCGTGTGTGGCAGGATGGGCAAACGAGATGCATGGGCTCTCATAAACATCAGCAGTCGCCGACTTGCAACCCTGCTGTTAAAAATTGCTGTGGACGAGGGCTATCGGCGACCTAGCGCGGCAACGAATAGCCTTTGCCCCATCATTCGGTTTGTGCCATTCTTGGCGGTAATGCAAAGCGTGGTGGAATTCGATAATGTGGGACTGCGACATGGGGCCGGCGTGGAGGCGCTGACTGATCTCAGCTCGTTAGCTGGCCTTGCGTTTCTAGTGTACGGTTGGATAATCCTAGCACTCATTCCGCTTGCTGTCACCGCGCTTGCTATGCTTATGGCGCGTTTCACGGTGATTTCTACATTGAAGAAAATGTTATGATCCAAAGGTCCATTGCTTTCATATTGCTGATCTGGATGCTGGGCTTTGCTTGGTTCGCCTTGCTGTTGCCGCAGCCAGCACCCATCGCGCAGACAGATGCGGTCGTTGTCCTAACTGGGGGGGCGAACAGGATTGACCGTGGGCTTGAGATACTGAAATCTGGAAAGTCCAAAAAAATGCTGATTTCCGGCGTCGACCGCGATGTAAAACCCCGCGAACTTGCAGCGCAATATCCCGGGTCAGCGAAATATTTTACATGTTGCATCGCGCTTGGTTTCCAATCGGTAGATACACGTTCAAACGCATTGGAAACAGCGGCATGGGTAAAACGGAACAAAGTAACCAGTATTCGACTTGTTACGCATGATTGGCACATGCGCCGCGCGCGTTTCGAACTGGATAGGGCCTTGCCCAACAACATCGCTGTTACGAACGATGCGGTATCGACACATGCCTCGCTTAGCGTCTTGTTCAAAGAGTATAATAAATATTGGTTGCGCGCGGTCGCCTCGCTTCTTGGGCTTTAACGCATGATCGCTGTCATCCGATCAGCTTTGTACATCGTCATTTTTTACACTGGGTCAGTGTTTTTCGTTGCCACCGCTTTTTTTGCGCAATGGTTCTCCATTCCCTTAATGCAATGGGCCGTACGTGGATGGTCCAAATGGCAGTATAGCTGTTACCGCAAAATATTGGGTATTCACGTCAGGGTTGAAGGCCACTTACCCCACAAACCGGTGCTCTACGCCATCAAGCATGAAAGCATGTTCGAGACGATCGACATGCCCCGCATGTTTCGCAAGCCCGCCGTGGTGACGAAGAAGGAACTGTTCGACATCCCTTTTTGGGGTCCAGCTGCGCGGGCCTATGGCATGATCCCTGTAGACCGCAACGGCGGCGCAGCGGCACTGCGCGCGATGCTCGTTTTGGCCAAAAAGATGATCGCAGACGGAAGACCAATCGTCATTTTTCCCGAGGGGACGCGCGTTACGCCTGGCAACCGGCCGCCATTACAGTCCGGCTTTGCGGGGCTATACAAATTGATCAATCTGCCTGTTGTGCCCATTGCCGTAAATAGCGGATCGTTGAGCCCGCGCAAGGCCGGCATCTGGAAATCAGGGACTATTACCTACAAGGTCGGCGAAGAACTGCCCACGGGTCTACCGCGCGCAGAGATTGAGGCGCGTGTCCACGCCGCCATTAACGCACTGAACGCATAGCGCGCTTAATGCTTGCGCCCAAAATCGGGGGCGTCATCATCCTGACCCTGTTCGACAATTGAACGCCGGATGTTGCGGGTGCGGGCAAATAATGCCTCCAATTCGTCGCCTTTGTCGTAACGGATTGCCCGTTGCAGTGCGCTTAAGTCTTCCGAAAATCGCTGAAGCATTTCGAGAACGGCGTCCTTGTTGGACAAGAATACATCGCGCCACATGACCGGGTCAGAGGCAGCAATGCGCGTAAAGTCGCGGAAACCACCCGCCGAATATTTGATGACTTCGCTTTGCGTCACGCCCTCAAGGTCATCGGCCGTGCCGACGATGGTGTAGGCGATCAAGTGCGGCAAATGGCTGGTGACGGCTAAGACCATGTCATGATGGCGTGCGTCCATAATCTCGACATCGGCACCAAGCTGCTGCCAAAAACTACAGAGCCGCTCTACCGCTGCTTCCGGCGCATGTTCGGGCGGGGTTAATATGCACCAGCGGCCCTTGAACAAGGTCGAGAATCCGGCGTCGGGGCCACTTTTTTCGGTACCTGCAACGGGATGTGCAGGGATGATTGTTGCTGTCGGCAAAACGGCGGTCAATGCGTCGACGACGCTTTGCTTGCACGATCCGACGTCGCTGACAATGGCGTCAGCGGCTAGGTCAGCGGCAAACTCTGCTGCCACAGCGCCCATCGCGCCAACTGGCACGCATAGGATCACAAGATCGGCGTCGATTACTGACGCGCCTGCCGTATCGGTAACATCGTCGCAAATGCCCAACGCCAACGCGCGCGCGCGAACCACAGGATCTGCATCATGCCCTATAATGCGCACCGAGGGCATCTGCGCCCTGACGGCGCGCGCGACCGACGAGCCAATAAGGCCCAGCCCAATAATTGTAAGGCGCGCAAAAGGAAGCATTAGACGCTATCGCCCAGAATTTTGCGCAAGGCAGCCATCACGCCGCGATTTTCATCCTCGGTGCCGATCGTGATCCGCAAGCCATTGCCAAGGCCCTGCCCCGGCAGCCAACGGACGATATATCCTTCGGCCATCAACGCGTTATAGGCGACCTCTGCGCTGCATTTGCCCTCGAACAGGATCATCAGGAAATTCGCCCATGATGGTATCGCCCGCAACCCATGGTTGGCAAGCGATGCAAACTCCTCTGCCATCCATGCGCGCCATTCGGCATTATGCTGGCGGCTGCGCGTGACAAATTCGGTGTCCGCAAGCGCAGCGATGGCCGCGGCTTGGCCAGCCGTTGTGACGTTGAACGGCGCGCGCACGCGGTTGAGCGTTGCGATAAGGCCGGCATGCCCATAGCACCAACCAATGCGTTCTGCGGCAAGGCCATAGATTTTGGAGAAGGTTCGGGTAATCAGCACATTGTCGTGCCGGCGGGCCAGTTCCAAGGCGGCTGGACCGTCGTCATCCATATATTCGCCATACGCTTGGTCAAGCACCAGTACGCAATTGCCGGGTAGACCGGCATGCAGCCGCACCAATTCGCTGTCATCGCAATACGTGCCAGTTGGGTTGTTGGGGTTGGCCACAAAAACCACCCGCGTCTTGTCAGTGACCAGCGCCAGCAGCGCATCAACGTCCGTGCCATAGTCCTTATCAGGGGCAACAATAACATTGGCCGCCGCCTTGCGCGCCGCAATGTCGTAAACTGAAAAGCCATAGCGGACATATATGATGTCATCGCCAGCGCCCGCATAACCCAGCGCGATCAAGTTCAACAACTCGTCTGAACCCGTTCCGCAGACGATCTGGTCGCTGTCGATTTCATACACCGCGCCGAGCGCTTCGCGCAGCATTGTGCTCGCTGGGTCAGGGTAGCGCGCCAGCGATGCGCTTTTGTCTACCAGCGCAGCAGCAGCATCTGGGCTACATCCCAACGGATTTTCGTTCGCGGACAGCTTAATCAATATGCGGCCATCGTCCGACTTTGCTTTGCCGGGCGTATAGGCGCTGATCGCTTCGATCCATGGTTTGGCTACTGGCGTGTTCATGCCCGCGGCCATAGCGGCGACAGCAACGAAGCGCAACGTGTCGCCAATCGGCAAGCGGTTCTTTTAAGAGTTTGGGTTGTTTCGCGCGAAACCGCTGATATGGCTATCGATATGGATGGAGATACGCGTTTCGGACTTGATAAAAAAGCAACGCTGCTTGGGCCAGTACAGCTCGACAGCGGCGCAGAGTTTGCGCCTGTCGAATGTGCGTATGAAACCTATGGCACGCTTAATGCGGACAAATCCAATGCCATCCTGATTTGCCACGCACTCACGGGCGACCAATATGTGGCGTCAACACATCCTGTAACCGGCAAAGCTGGCTGGTGGATGCGGATGGTTGGCCCCGGTAAGCCCATTGACCCTGCACGCCATTGCATCATCAGCATAAACGTGATGGGCAGTTGTATGGGCTCGTCCGGTCCCGCCAGCATCGACCCAAACACGGGCGCGCCTTACGCAATGGGCTTTCCAGTCATTACCATCGCCGACATGGTCCGCGCCCAAGCCCTGTTGCTTGACTATCTGGGCATAGAGATTTTGGAGGCCGTGGTGGGTGGCTCAATGGGGGGAATGCAGGCGTTAAGCTGGGCCGCCTTATACCCCGAACGCGTCCGATCAGCGGTTGTCATTGCCTCCACGGCTCGGCATTCGGCCCAGAATATCGCCTTTCACGAAGTTGGCCGTCAGGCAATTATGGCCGACCCCAGCTGGAACAACGGCGCCTATTATGGACGCGAAGCTCCGAGTGCTGGCCTTGCTGTTGCGCGTATGGCAGCGCACATCACCTATTTGTCGGAAGAAGGCCTGACCGAGAAATTTGGCCGGCGCTTACAAAACCGCGATGCGAAAAGCTTTGGCTTTGACGCCGATTTTCAGGTCGAAAGCTATTTGCGTCACCAAGGCTTAAGTTTTGTCGACCGGTTTGACGCCAATAGCTATCTCTACATCACCCGTGCCATGGATTATTTCGACTTGGCCGAACCGCATGACGGCGTGCTGGCAAAAACTTTTGCGGGCACCAAAACCCGTTTCTGCCTGATTAGCTTCGACAGCGACTGGCTTTACCCCACTGCGGAATCGCGGCGTATCGTCCACGCGCTCAATGCCGCAGGTGCAGCGGCCAGTTTTGTTGAGCTTTCCAGCCCCTTTGGCCATGACGCTTTCCTGTTGGAGGCACCTGAAATGAACCGCATCGTCGATGGCTTTTTGCGCGCAGGGGCAGATAAATGAAGGCGCTGCGTCCCGACCTTGCGATCATCGCCAGAGAAGTGCGCGCGAATGCCCGCATATTGGATGTCGGCTGCGGTGACGGCCTGTTGATGGCCGCTCTGCGCGACACAAAGGGCGTCGACGCGCGCGGTATGGAGTTGAATGCACGCGATGTCGCCACTGCCGTCGCGCGCGGGGTATCGGTGGTTCAGGGCGACGCCGATATCGATTTGGCCTATTACCCTGATGGCAGCTTTGACTACGCCATTCTCAGCCAGA
>NZ_JBIKPH010000167.1:0-4207 GCF_044357595.1 Sphingorhabdus sp.
TGGGCCATGCGGCGATGGCAGATTTCATGGGCCGCAAATATAGCTACGCTGAAATGGCAGCAACTGTCCGGCGGGTTGCGCGCGGACTGCAAGACAAAGGTATTGGCAAGGGCGACCAAATTGGCCTCTTCTTGCCCAATGTGCCGCAATATATCGCGGCGTATTACGGGGCGCTGGCCGCAGGGGCGACGGTGGTCAATTTCTCACCGCTATACACAGTTGACGAGTTGGCGCATCAGGTAGCCGACAGCGGCACGTCGATCCTGATCACGGTGTCGGCGGCTGCTTTGCTGCCTACCGCCATGAAGGTGTTAGACAATAGCAGCCTGAAAGAACTTATTGTCGGAAGCGTATCTGAAGCCTTGCCAAAGGCCAAAGGCTGGGCATACCGGTTGTTCAAACGGAACGAAATTGCCGCGCTTCCTTCGGACAGCCGCGTTTCGTCTTATGCGGAACTGATAGCCAATATTGGCGATTATGCGGTTCAACCTTGCATGCCCGAAAAAGACATCGCGCAGTTGCAGTATACAGGCGGAACCACGGGCACGCCGAAAGGCGCCATGCTAAGCCATCAAAATATCACCGCAAACGCTCGGCAAATCAACATGCTTGATCCCCATAGCCGAAACAATCAGCCTAACGGACCACTGGATGACCGTATCTTAGGTGTGCTGCCCTTTTTTCATGTTTTCGCAAATGCGACTGTTTTGAACCGTACAGTTGAAAATGGCGGCGAAATTGTGATGCTTCCCCGATTTGAGGCAAAAGCTGCTTTGGCGGCTATCACGCGGACTAAGGTGACATCACTTCCGGGCGTGCCAACGATGTATCAGGCTTTGCTGGACTGCCCTGACCTCGGAAAAACTGACTTCACGAGTTTGCGCGCCTGCATATCTGGCGGCGCGCCATTGGCGGCTGAATTGAAAGAGCGATTTGAAAAGCTTACTGGAGCTGTAGTGATTGAAGGCTATGGCTTGACCGAAAGCTCTGGCGTCGTGTCCTGCAATCCATATGAAGGCAGAAACAAGATTGGCAGTATCGGGCAACCTGTGCCCGGAACCAATATCAAACTTGTCGATAAGGAAGACCCAAATAAGCCGGCACCTAAAGGCGAACCCGGCGAACTTACATTTTCGGGTCCGCAGGTCATGTGCGGCTATTGGAACCGGCCTGATGCCGATTCTGAGGTGTTTCTTGGCAAGTTTCTGCGCACGGGTGATGTTGCGACAATTGACGATGACGGCTTCATCCATATCGTAGACCGATTGAAGGATATGATTGCTGTCGGCGGGTTCAAGGTATTCCCAAGTCAGGTCGAAGACATTCTCTACAAACATCCTGCGGTTAAGGAGGCCCTCGTCATTGGCGTCGCAGATGCCTATCTTGGCGAGATACCCCGCGCGTTCGTTACTTTGCAGGACGGTGCTACCGAAGATGGCGCGGCGCTTACCGTTTGGCTCAACCCGAAGCTTGGCAAGCATGAGCGTGTTCAAGGCGTCACTATCATGGATGATTTGCCAAAAACGATGATCGGTAAACTTGACCGTAAGGCGTTGCGGTTGGCGTTAGTGTCTTAAGCATCCGGCGGTGATGGAAAGCGATCCCGCTGTCATCCGTAAGATTATTCATGTCGATATGGATGCGTTTTACGCCAGTGTGGAACAGCGCGATAACCCCGACCTGCGCGGCAAGCCGGTAGCTGTCGGGGGCTCGTCTAAACGTGGCGTTGTCGCCGCAGCGAGTTACGAGGCCCGGGCGTTCGGTGTGCGCTCGGCCATGCCCTCGGTGACAGCGCAGCGACAGTGCCCCGACCTTATTTTCGTCAAACCAAGGTTTGAGGCTTACAAAGCTGTCTCGCAGCAAATCCGCGACATATTTGCGCGGCACACGGACCTGATTCAGCCGCTATCGCTTGATGAGGCTTATCTTGATGTTACCCATGACAAGCAAGGCATTGGATCGGCGGTGCAGGTGGCCAAGGCTATTCGCGCGGCTATTCGCGAGGAAACGGGCCTCACCGCCAGTGCGGGCGTAAGTTACAACAAATTTATCGCCAAGCTGGCCAGCGACCAGAATAAGCCCGACGGTATGTGCGTCATCCTGCCAGACCAGGGTCCGGACTTTGTCGCCAGCTTGCCGGTCCGCCGCTTCCATGGTGTCGGTCCCCGTACCGCCGAGAAGATGGCAAAGCTTGGCGTAAACAGCGGCGCTGACCTAGCGCAAAAGGATGAGGCGTGGCTCGCTCGGCATTTTGGCAGTTGGGGCAGCTATCTCTTCTGGGCAGCGCGGGGTGTCGATCATCGTCCGGTAAATGCAAATGCGATACGCAAATCCATCGGTGCAGAAAGTACATATTCTGAAGATAAACGCAGTGAAACCGAACTTCGCGCTGCATTGGACGAAATTGTCGACATTGTTTGGGACCGAATCGATCGCCACCAGGCGCAGGGACGAACTCTGGTGCTTAAGGCGCGCTACTCGGACTTTCGTACAGTGACTCGGTCGCGCACCACGGGCCAATTAATTGCGGACCGCAGGGCTGTTGCGCAGCTTGGCCATGTGCTGCTGGATCAGATTTTGCCAGTTGAGATGGGGGTCCGGCTGCTTGGCTTGACGCTGTCTGGACTCGTGGACCAAAACAATGCGGCCATTGATGAAACACCCCAAGGCCGCTTTACATTTGATTGATTGAAAATTGAAATAATCTGTCATATATCATAAAACTGTTATGCACATGTAATACAGGAACTGATATGGCCCGCCCCCATACTGATATTGAAGCCGGACGAAATGCATTGCTTGAGGTGGTAGATGATTTGGTCCGCAAGCGCGGCGCCGTAGACATTTCCATGACAGATTTGGCCGCGGCTGCAGGCATGTCTGCGTCCAACCTGTATCGCTTTTTTGACAACAAAGAAGATTTGCTTGAGGCTGTGGCTGAGCGTTTTTTTGCCGAAAAAATAAGGATCATGGTCGATGTTACGGAATCCGACTTGCCGGTTCGCGACAAAATGTACCAATATTTTGCCCGACGCTATTTGGCTATCGTTGAACAGTATGAGGCTGAGCCCGACCTGTTGAAAAGCTACCTAGAAATTGGTCATCAATATTTCGAGGTCGTGCGCGGCTATGTTGATCTTGGAGATCATTATCTGTCCATCATTGTGGCTGAGGCGATGGAGCAGGACTATTTTGAAGGCCTGTCTATCGATGAGGCCGTATCGCTGATTAATCAAATGGTGCAGTGTTATACCAGCCCCGATATTCTTTTTCGCGTCGGGACAGCGAAACTGAGCATTACCAAACTGGCCATGATTGTGGATGCTATTTTTTTAGGGCTGGGTAAAAAAATGGCAACCCATTCGGTTGCCGGATCGCATATCAAAATCGTTTCCTGAATCTTCCCAATTTCTGTGCTGTCTGGCACACGCCCGCATCTGTCGTAACCGAGGGGGCGATTAGCTCAGTGGTAGACCACATCCTTGCCACGGGTGGGGCCACAAGTTCGAACCTTGTATTGCTCACCCTTCCAAGCATAATGACTTTTACAATGTCGTGATGCTGATTTAAGCACACAATTAAATCTAAGGGGGAGAGCTTTTAATGCGTATAGAAAACGCAATGTTTCCAACAATGGAGCAGGCGACATCATTTTTCGGGGGCGTCGAAAATGGGCCGTTTGTCATGGCCAATTTGTTGAAATTTAAAGACAAAGCGGAATATGCCGACGGCAGTGATGCCGATCTGTCGGGTGCCGAAGCTTATGCTCGTTATGGTAAGGGAATTCAGGCCTGTCTCGCCGCCGTGGGTGGCCGGCAGGTTTACGCGGGCCCAGTCACTGGCCTTATGATTGGTGAGGTTGAGGAACTGTGGGATATGGTAGCTTTGGTCAAATATCCATCGCTTGCTGCTATGCAGAAAATGCTTTCTTCGCCGGAATATCAGGCCATTGAAACCCATCGCAAAGCAGGCCTGGCCGGACAACTTAACATCCGCACCAGCCAGATTGGAAGCTAATATGAAACCGATACAAAACCGCATGACTGACCTGCTTGGTGTCGAATATCCTATAATTCAGGCGCCCATGGGTTGGATCGCGCGCGCGCAACTTGCTTCCGCCGTTTCCAACGCGGGCGGCCTTGGCATCATCGAAACATCATCGGGGCAGTTAGATGAAGTGCGCGCCGAAATCATCAAGATGCGTGAG
>NZ_JBIKPH010000168.1:0-4140 GCF_044357595.1 Sphingorhabdus sp.
AATCCTGTCCAATGCATCGGCCGTTATTGCAGAAGGTGAAGTCCACCAATTGACCGCGCAACGGCAGATTTCGACGACTGAGGAAAAATATCTCGAAATCATCGGATCGAAAACGGCGGCTTTGTTTGCGGCGGCGTGCCGAATTGCTGCAGTCGTTGCCGAAAGCGGTGACGCGCAGGAACTGTCGCTTGACGCCTATGGCCGAAATCTTGGCATTGCGTTCCAGCTTGTTGATGACGCGATCGACTATGTGTCCGACGGTGCAACAATGGGCAAGGACAGCGGTGACGATTTCCGCGATGGCAAGGTCACGCTTCCCGTCATTCTCGCACATTGTCGTGGCAGCGCCGAAGAGCAGAAATTTTGGCGCGATGCGATGCTTGGCAACCGGATTAGTGATGCCGACTTGGCACATGCGCGAAACTTGCTGCGAGAACGCCGCGCCATTGACGACACCTTGGATCGTGCGCGGCATTATGGGCAGCGGGCGATTGACGCGATTGCGCATTTCCCAGCTGGCGAAGCAAAATCGGCGCTGACAGAGGCGGTCGAATTCGCAATAGCCCGCGCATATTGACGGACAAGGCGGTGCCGTCCACTGATATGGCCAACAACGCATTTCCTGTCTTGGCGGTGCTGCCAGATCTGCTGGGGTCATTACGGACCGTTCCCAATGCCGTGCTTATCGCGCCGCCGGGTGCAGGCAAAACCACGATGGTAGCTCCAGCCTTATTGGATGAGCCCTATTGCGATGGTCAAATCCTGTTGCTTTCACCGCGTCGTTTGGCCGCGCGTATGGCGGCGGAACGCATATCCGAAAATTTAGGCGAAACGGTCGGCGGACGGGTTGGTTACGCGACGCGACTAGACAGCAAGCACGGTCCCCAAAGCCGTATATTGGTGATGACCGAGGGGATATTCCGCAACCGGATCATTAGTGATCCTGAGCTTTTAGGTGTTTCCGCTGTGCTGTTTGACGAAGTCCACGAACGCAGCATCGACAGCGATTTTGGCCTCGCGCTCGCGCTTGAGGCTCAATCTGCATTCCGGTCTGATCTGCGTTTGTTGGCGATGTCAGCCACCTTGGACGGTGAACGCTTTTCGCAGTTGATGGATGATGCGCCCGTTTTGGAAAGCGAAGGCAAAAGATGGCCTCTGGAATATCTTTATGTTGGTCGCCGGACCGAACAGACCATTGAAATCGATATCGTGCGCACAGTGCGCCAAGCGCTGTTAGAGCAGCAGGGCGATCTGTTGGTGTTCCTGCCCGGCGTCCGCGAGATTGACCGCGCCTTTGACGCTTTGGGTTCCTGTGGGTCCGACATTGTCGTGCATAAACTGCATGGGCAGATTGACTCGGCGGCGCAGCGGCTTGCCGTCCGGCGCGATGTTGAGGGGCGGCGCAAGGTCATATTCGCCACGAACATTGCCGAAACCAGCCTGACCATCGATGGCGTGCGCGTGGTCATCGACAGCGGTCTTGCGCGGCGCGCACGCTTTGACCAGGCGGCCGGTGTTACACGCCTTGTGACGGAGCGGGCGAGCCTTTCTGCCGCCACGCAGAGGGCCGGGCGCGCTGCGCGGCAACAGGCGGGGATTGCCTATCGGCTGTGGGAGGAAGCGGGAAATGGCGGCTTGCCGCCGTTCGACCCACCCGAAATTTTGGAAAGCGATCTTGCGCCATTATTGCTGGATTGCGCGCGCTGGGGCGAGAATGACCCTGCAAAGCTGCGCTGGCTTGACCTTCCGCCCGCCGCTGCCGTGCAGCAAGCGCGCAAATTGTTGATGTCGGTTGATGCGCTGGATGCGCAAGGGCACATCACCCCGCATGGCACTATGTTGGCCAATTTACCCTTGCCGCCAAACTTGGCCCATATGGTTGCCGTAGCAGCGCAGAGCGTACAGGCGGAGGATGCGGCGATGTTGGCGGTTCTATTGCAAGAACGCGGTCTTGGCGGGCAGGGTGAGGATATTGCGACACGCTTTGAACGCTTCGTGCGTGAACGCGGAGCAAAGGCAGATGCCGCCCGCATGCTGGCGCAGCGGATTGCGCGCCTGTGTGGCGCTAGCGGGGATAAGCAAATGCTCAGCATCGGCGGGCTGATTGGCAGCGCATTCCCTGATCGCATCGCCAAACGCCGTGATGCCAAAGGCGAAAAATGGATCAGCGCCATGGGCCGCGGTCTTCAGCTTGACGCAGCATCGCTTTTGGCGCGCGCAGAATGGCTGGCGGTAGCGGACGTTCAAGGCGCTGCATCGGGTGCGCGCATATTGTCTGCAGCCGCGTTGACCGAAGCTGAAATTATTGACCGATTTGGGCACCGTATCGAAAGCAAGCAAATCCTAACTTATGACAAAAGCACGGATCGCGTCGATGCGCGTGTCCAACGGCGGTTGGGCGCAATAGTGTTGAGCGAAGGACGACTGGAAAAGCCCGACCCGCAGGCCGTTGCGAGCGCACTGATGGCCGCAGTGCAAGACATGGGTATAGACGCGCTCCCTTGGCCTTCGTCCGCGCGCGCGCTTCGGGAACGCGCACACTTTGCCGGTGTCGCTTCGCTAAGTGACGATGCGTTGGCGGAGACCATGGAGCAATGGCTTCTGCCGTTGTTGGGCAAGGCCAACCGTCTGCGCGACGTCGCGCCATCGGGCTTGGCCAATGCACTCGACAATATGCTCGGTTGGGATACGCGCACCCGCATCGACCAAATTGCACCCACTTCCTTCAAAAGCCCTGCTGGCACGGAACATAATATTGATTATGCCGCCGAAGCCGGTCCAACGGTTGAGTTGCGCGTTCAGGCATTATTCGGTCTTGATAGCCATCCTTTGTTAGGTGCCAACCGCGTGCCGTTGGTCTTAAGCCTTACATCACCTGCGGGCCGTCCCATTCAGACAACGCGCAATCTGCCCGAATTCTGGCGTGGAAGCTGGCATGACGTCGCCAAGGAAATGCGTGGCCGATATCCCAAGCACAATTGGCCAGACGCGCCGTGGGAAAGCGTGGCGAGCCTTAAGACAAAAAAGGCACAAGCCCGCAACGCTTGACGAATCTAGTGCGGTTCGGGCAAAGCGGGTCCAGTTTAACCGTCAGGAATTGCAACATGTCCGCCCGTATCTTTCAGCGTCCCAAAAATGCCATGCAGTCTGGCCATGGGCGCAATGATGAATGGGTGCTTGAACATGTGCCAGCAGAGCCCCGCAAGGCCGACCCGTTGATGGGCTGGGCTGGATCAGGCGACACGCAGGCGCAAGTTCAATTGACCTTCCCAAGCCTGGATGCGGCTCGCGCTTATGCGGAGAAAAAGGGGATAGTTGCCACCTATATGCCCACACCGCCCAAGACGCTTAAGTTGCAGGCCTATGCGGATAATTTCCGCTAAACGATCATTCCGGGCAGCATCAAAAGTTTAACGTCCACGACACAACCCTCCGCGCGCTTTTTCTGAATAAAATGGGGTAGGTCCCCCAAGGCAATGCGGTGGACAGTGATATTCTCGCCATCCACGCCGCCGCCTTCGCTGACTTTCTTCAAGCCATGGGCGCGCACAAGCGAGAAGCTTTCGCTGACCATGCCGGGCGACGAGAAAAACTCGCCGACAATCTCCAGACGGTCTGCGCGATAGCCGGTTTCTTCCTCAAGCTCGCGCGCAGCGGACGCCAACGTGTCTTCGCCTTCTTCATGGTCGCCAATGAGCCCAGCGGGCAGTTCAATACAATTTGCGCCGAGCGGCACGCGATATTGTTCAACGAGCAGAACGTGACCCGCTTCCATTGCAAGGATAACCGCCGCCTTGATGCCGCGCGCGCGGCTGACATATTCCCATTTCCCGCGCGTCTTCGCCGTGATGAAGCGACCTTGCCACATCACGGTTTCGGCGTCGTCTTGTTCCATCATAACTGGATTAGCCTGTCGGGGAGTTCGTTCGGATTTTCGCTGCCCCTTGGGAAATGTTCAGCCAGCACAACGCCCATTTGCGTCACTGCCGCGGCTACGCCAGCGCCGGGGTTTCCGGCCTTCACCTGATCAAGCAAGGCGACCATCGCGTCACCCCATATTTCGGGTGCAACCTTGGAAGCAATGGCCGCGTCAGCCACGATTTCGGCGCGATGCTCCTTCATCGACAAATACAACAGCAC
>NZ_JBIKPH010000010.1:0-33542 GCF_044357595.1 Sphingorhabdus sp.
GCCAAATAATACAAAGCACGGGTTTTCATTAAATGTGGCCCCTGTAATCCCCCCCCCCCCCCCCCCAGCGCGGTGCAGGGTAACTTTATTGCGACGGAGAGCTGAGCCTCCGGGGAGGCATTTATTTAATTGATTGATTAAATAAATAAATTTTACTTATCACTGTCGCTTTTTCCTGCCATGAATAGCTGTGTTTTCTTTTTTAAACCGATTTTTTGGCTGCCGAAAGGGCCTCCACAAGCGCGATAAACGTCGCGTGCGGCACAATGGCGACACTTTTGCCGCGCCCTGCCGGCACTGCGGCGCGCGCCTAACTAAAAATAATCGCGGACTTTGGGTGGAGAACTCGGGCACTCCCAGCGCCTAAATTTCGGCGACCCCCAGCGCGCCAACGCGCATCGCGGCAGTCGCGCGCAAAGGCCCTTACTTGCCGACACTGCCGAGAGGCACGCCCACGTAATGTGCCGAAAGTGCCCCAGTTAATGCGCCTGCATCGGCCCCGCGCTGCAAAGCCTATGAAGTCACAGGGCAATTGCGCAACTGCCCCCAGCGAGCCTCAGTCTGGCCGTTCTACTCCACCCTCGGGTTCGCGCTGACGGCGTGCCGGTGGATCTTGCGGCTCACGGCTCGGTTCAGGCAGTTGTTCAATAGCCTCCGCACTCTCTTGTCTTGCGGAACCCCGCCGCTGAGGCGCCGGAACGGTGTCGGCATTTGGCCCGCCGCTGCCTCGACGGTCGGGCCGCCCATAGGCGTTACCATAATCCGGCCCCCGGCCTCGGCCTTGGGGCACATCAATATTGGGGGTGGGAGTGACGACGGCCCCACGGCCGCCACCGCTGCGCCATGGGTCACTAGCGCCTCTCCTGCCGTCACGCCGGTCATCGCGCCGATCCTCACGCCAGCCACGCGCACCAGATGGCCTGTTGTCGTTGTAACCACGCCGGCGTTCTTGGTAGCCCCTGCCACCCCAATTCCGGCCTCGGTGCTCGCGATACCAATTATGCCGCCTTTCGCCCCAATAGCGCCGATATTGCTCGCGCATCGGATAACGGCGGCCCACATTGTCGAACAGAAAGACACCGTGGCCGGGATAATAATAGTTGCCAAACCAGCCACCGGCAAAGCCGATGTCGCTGAAGGCGTGTCCATAATCACACTCGTAATAGGCGTCGTAACCGCCGGAGGGGTCGCAGCCATATGCGTCGTCATGGTAGCCGTCGCTGGCGTAGCCCAAGCCGACATCGTAGACGCATCCCGACAAGCCCCCGCCCGCCATGAAGAGCAAGGCCGCCGTCAAAAATGATTTGCCCTTAATTGCCATGATCCATCCCCCTCGAAATTCATTGGGCCAATGCGCCTACTCTGGCCCTGCATTGCAACGCTTATGAAGTCACAGTTGAATTGCACATGAATATAGTTGTTTGGTTCCGTTCATATTCGGGGCGCCCATGTCCCACTTGCGCCATACTGACATCCATGGCAGTAAACCTTAACCGCGCAATTAAACAGGATTGAGACCCATGGCCCTTGCACATAGCGAAGCTGCAAACCCGCACTGGGTGCCGCGCAAGAAGATTGGTGATCTGTCGCACATCCCCGGCGAAAATGGCCCGCCGATTATCGGCACCACACTCCGCGTGCTGCGCGACCCGCCCGGCTACGGCGCGCGCATGGTCAAAACCTACGGCAAGGTGTTCCGCACCAACGCCTTTGGCAACCCGACGGTATCATTGGTGGGCGCCGAGGCAAATGAGTTGCTGCTGTTTGACCGTGAAAAGCTGTTTTCGTCGGAGCAGGGTTGGGGGCCGGTCCTGAACCTATTGTTCCCGCGCGGGTTGATGTTGATAGACTTCGACCACCACCGCATGGACCGCCGCGCATTGGGCATCGCGTTCAAGCCGGGGCCAATGCGCGCCTACACCCAAGACATGAACCGCATCTTTGCCGAGCAGTTGAGGGATTGGCGCGGCGACATGCTGTTCTATCCCGCAATCAAGCAGCTGACGCTCGATGTCGCGGCCAGCAGCTTCTTAGGCATTCCGCTCGGGCCTGAGGCGGACAAGATCAACACGGCCTTTGTCGACATGGTCCAGGCGTCGGTCGCGCCCATCCGCGCGCCACTGCCATTCACGCCAATGGGCAGGGGCGTTGCCGGACGCAAGTATCTCATCGACTATTTCGGCCCGCAAATCGCCGAGCGCCGCCGCAACGAAAACCGGCAAGATATGTTCAGCCAATTCTGCCGGTCAACGCGCGAGGACGGAGAATATATGTCCGACGGCGAGCTGATCGACCACATGAACTTCCTGATGATGGCCGCGCATGACACCATCACCTCGTCGGTCACGTCGATGATCTGGTATCTCGCCAAGCACCCCGAGTGGCAGCAGAAGTTGCGTGAGGAGTGCCTCGCGATAGGGCCCGCAGGAGCGGACATATCCTTTGCCGACCTCGATAAGTTCGAGCTGACGGAATATGCCTTCAAGGAGGCGCTGCGCATGATTTCACCGGTGCCCTCGATCCCGCGCCGCGCGCTGCGTGACTTTGATTTCATGGGCTACCACATCCCCAAGGGCACGTCGGTCAGCATCAGCCCGTCCTATGTGCACATGATGGAAGAATATTGGCCGAACCCGCATGAATTTGACCCCATGCGCTTTACGGCCGACAAGGTGAAGGCGCGCCATAAATATGCGTGGGTGCCCTTTGGCGGCGGCGCGCATATGTGCCTCGGCCTGCACTTTGCTTACATGCAGACAAAGCTGTTCATGCACCACCTGCTGACATCTGTCCGCGTGGAGATTGCCGACGGCTACGCCCCCGAATGGCAGGCGTGGCCCATACCCAAGCCAAGGGACGGCCTTAAGGTGCGGTTCACGCCCCTGTAATGCGGCATTGCAAGCGGCGCCCAGCGCACTAAAGGTGCGCGCTGCACGCATGGCCTATTCAGAACAGACAGATTGGAGCCGTGAGGACATAAGGCGGCGCGGCATTGGCCTTGCCATCGCCCTGCTGCTTGAGGTCATAATCATATTCGCGATATTGAGCCTCAGCATGCGCGCCGGCGGACCAAACGCCGGCAAGGCTGGATTGACGAGCTTCGCACTTGAGGCGGAATCCGAAGCCTCGCCCGATAAAAGCGAAACCAAGACGCCCGTGGCCCAAAAGGTGCAAAGCGTCGTCACGCCGCCCATTCCCCCGCCACTCCTGCCGCCCGTTAACCCAGTCAAGGCGCCGCCCCCAAGTCCCGATTTTATCAAGGTCAGCAAGTCAGAATTTGACGCGATGGACTTGTCAAAACTCCCTGCCGGCGGGCAAAGCGGCGCAGGCGAGGGCAAGGGAAGTGGGCAAGGCAGTAAGGGCATGATGGGCCCAGGCCTTGGCCCAGGCGGCGCGCAGCTCTACCCCGTGGCGTGGCTGCGCGAACCCTATGACAGCGAGTTGTCGCCCTATCTGGCCGCAGTCAAGCGCATACCGCCCGGCGCGTCGGCGGACATCGCCTGCCAGATGGCTGCCTATAACCGCGTCGAAAACTGCCAGATTTTGGGTGAAAACCCGCGTGGTACTGGCCTTGCCAAGGCGCTTCGTCTCGCCGCGTGGCAATTCCTCGTGAAGCCCCCGCGCGTCAACAATAAACCCCAACTGGGCGTGTGGGTGCGCATCCATTTCGATTTTGGGGTGAGGGAAGTTGTGGCAGCAGGGGCACCTACCAGCGAGTAGAAGTCAGGCGGCCCGCCGCCCATCATAACCGATGGTCGCAAGCATGACCGTTTTGGAGATGGGCTGCTCCCCCGAAAGATAATAGGCAATCGTCCGGCGCGAAAGCCCAAGCGCCGCTGCCGCTGCATCGATCGTAAAGCCGTGGCTCTCAACCCACGCACGGAAGGCAGCGGGAGCCATAATGCGGCCAGCCTGCTCATCGGCCCAGCGGCGCAACTGCGGTGCGCCGAAGTCAATGCCGCATGGCCATTCGAGCGACCAGCCATCTTGCGACACGGTAACAGCGGCAAATTCATCCGCCTGGACCAGGGGCCGTAAGGCGGTGCGCGACGCGATTATCGGTGCCAGATCAATGGCCGTCATCTCATTGTCATCCCAGGCAACCGAAATAACCAAAGCCGAAACGGGCGTGACGCCTGTAATTTTGCCGATGCTCATACTCCGTCTCCGCTAAACTCTTCCCATTTCGCCATCAGCATGTCGCGGTTCGCCGCCGCCCAGTCGAGCGCCTCGCGTATGTCGAGCTTACCTGACATATTCATGACCTCCAGCGTATCAATCCGAACCTGCGCCGCGCCTTCGCGTGCCAGCACATGAAAATGCGGCGGATGATGGTCCCCGAAAAACATCGCAATTTCGCAATTTGAAAAGCGGATAAGTCGAGGCGTGGATGGAATGATAGTGCAATTTTTGCACTATCGCAAGGGTCATGCTCTTTGATGGCGTTCGTCGGTTAAGGTGGAAGATTTCGCTGTTTGACATATGCAGTTGGATGCACTGGTTTTGCCAAGGCATTACGCCTCGCCGCGTGGCAATTTCTGGTCAAGCCCCCCACGCATCAACAATAAACCCCAATTGGGCGTGTGGGTGCGCATCCATTTCGATTTTGGGGTGAGGGCATTGGAGGGAGGCGAGCCCGCCAACTAGAGACGCACAGCCCTACATATGCTTTTGACAGCATATAACTTCGACTGCATATACCGATGCGACGGCATGGAACATTGCTCAAGAAGAAGTGATAATATGACCCGCCAATTGGACGATTTCCTGAAGACCTTCACGCCCGCCGAGCGGGCCGAAATTCAGACCCGTGCGCGCGCGCTAATCGAAGAAGAGCTGACCCTGCGCGCATTGCGTCAGGCGCACGACCTGACGCAGGAACGCATGGCCGAATTGCTTGGCGTAAAGCAGGAAAACATCTCCCGCATGGAGCGCCGCGCCGACCTGCTGCTGTCCACGTTGTCAAGCTACATCGAGGCGATGGGCGGCAAGCTGAAGCTGGTGGCGGAATTTCCGGAACGCAGCCCAGTGGTGATCAAAAATTTATCCGACATTGCTGCGGGTGAAAAACGGGTGCGTTAGGCTCGGAAGAATTCACGCCAAACAGCAAATCATGCGGGTCAGCTATTCGCGAGGCGATTGGTTATTTGGGGAATAGGGCGGGAGGCGTACCCCCCGCAACCCCTCATTTCCGCGAAGCAATCCACGCATCAACCTGCTCTTCGAGCACATCAAGCGGCACGGGGCCAGATTTCAGCACGGTGTCGTGGAAGCCGCGTATGTCAAATTTCTTGCCCAGCGCCTTTTGCGCCTTGTCGCGCAGTTCGCTGATTTTCAGGCGGCCGACCATGTAGGCCGTCGCCTGACCGGGGTAGATGATGTAGCGTTCAATCGCCTTCACGATACCGCCCGGCGCGTCTGCGCTGTTATCCTCGACATATTTGATCGCCGTTTCGCGCGACCAGCGTTTGTAGTGCAGCCCGCTGTCGACCACCAGGCGGATGGCGCGGTGCAGTTCCAGCTGCAGCCGCCCAAAGTCACGCGCCGGATCGGTATACAGCCCCATATCCTTGGCCAATTTCTCCGAATACAGGCCCCAGCCCTCGGAATAGGCGGTGACACCGCCAAATTTACGGAAGGCGGGGACGCCCTTCAACTCGGTCTGGATCGCGAGTTGCAAGTGGTGGCCTGGAACGCCCTCATGGTAAAACAGCGCCTCGACCTCAGTCAGCGGCATGTCGGCCATTTTGTACAAGTTCGCATAGTAAGTGCCCGGACGCGATCCGTCAGGCGCGGGGCGTTGGTAAAACGCCTTGCCCGCCGATTTCTCGCGGAATGCCTCAACCGGCTTCACCACCAACGGCGCCTGTGGAAGCGTTCCGAACCACTTCGGCAGCAGGGGCGTAATGGCGTCATTGGCCTTCTGCGTTTCTGAAAGATAGAGCGCGCGACCCTCGGCGGTTTCTGGCGCATAGAATTTGGGTTCGGTGCGCATGTAGTTGAAATAGGCCTGAAGGTCGCCCTTCACCCCCATCTCCTTCTGGACGACGCCCATTTCCTTATGGATCCGCGCGACCTGCGCGAGGCCCAGTTGGTGGATTTGTTCCGGCGTCATGTTGGTTGTGGTGTAATTGGCCAGACGCTCGGCATAATAGCCGGCGCCATCCTTGAAGCGCCACACGCCGTCGTCGGTTCCGGCGACTTTTTCCTGCGCCGTCATTTCGGATATCAGCGCCTCATAGGCTGGCTTCACTGCGCTGTTGAGTGCCTGCGCCGCGTCGGCGACAAGCAAGTCTCTTTCGATTTGGCTGATATTGAGCTTGCCGACCTTCCCCTTGAAGTCGGCAAACAGCGGCGCATCGGGGCCACTGTCAAACGGCGCGCCAGTGATGACGTTGCGCGCGTCATTGATGACATAGGGGTAGACCCATTTGGGCGGCATGATGCCCTGCGCGGCGCGGGCCTTGGCCTGCCCAATGGCTTGGCTCATCCCCGGGCCAATGCCGTACAGGCGGCTCACATAGGCGCGGGCGTCGGACTTATTGTCGACGCGGTGGATGTTAATCAGGAAGGCCGGCAATTCGCTTTGCGCGCCGTTCATCTGGTCAAAGACATAGCCGTAGTCGTTATACTTAACGCCCGCCTCACTGCGCTCGGCGCGCTTTTCAAACAGGCGATACGACAGGCGGTTTTCAGGCGTCAGCTGTGCGGGGTCAAAGCGTGTGCGCATTTCCTTGAGCGCCGAGCGCGCGGCGTCATTGGCGCGCGCCTCGGATGCGGTGGTGAAATCGTCCCACCGGCCATAGTCGCTGTCTTTTATACCGCGATAGGATTTGCTCAGCGGCGATAGCGCCAGTTGCTGCGCGTCATATTCCTCGAAAAAGGTGGCGATGGCCGCGTTCTGATCGACTTCGGCGGCCGCCGTTGGCGCCGTCGCAGTCGTCTGCGCGGTGGCCGGACTAGCCACATACGCCAAGGCAATGGCAAGGCCAGAAATAGCGGTTTTGGTGATGCGCATGAAAACTCTCCCGAATTTGTTTATGGCAACGTCATATCAGCCCGACACGCGAGGGGAAGGTGCGATTTTGTAGCTTGTCGAATGGGCAGAGGGCTTTGTCGATGCCGGCGGCAGGAGCAGATCTCGTCGCTATTCCCCAATCAGCCGCGAAAGCCGCGCGATTTCCGCGCTTTGCGCCGCCACATCCTCGGCGACGGGGCGCTGCACCTCGGTCACGAGCGTGGCCATGTCGGCGTCAACCGCACCCGCGTCCGCTATCAGTCCGTCAAAGTCGCGCAACACGGCCACCGAGCCGGCGCGCATCTTGTCGAGCCGCGACAGCATGAGTTGTGCATTGACCCAAGGTTCGCTGCCAGGCGCAGTCCCCGCGGCATTTGATGCCGTGGACTGCACGGCCCCAAGCGCGCGCAGAAAGTCTTGGCTCGCGGCCGTGTGTCTAGCCAGCAGCGCATTCAACTTTGTGGCCAGCTCCGCCGACAGCACAGCGGACGGGGCAGGCGATTCGGCGGGGGCCGCATCTGGGGCGTTTGTCTCATAGGGCCGCCGCTCAAGCGACGGAAATTCCACCCCTGGCGCGGCACACGCGGTGAGGGCAAAAAGCAGAAGCAACGGGGACGCAGGCTTGAAATTCAACATATCCGACGTCTAAGCCTGCATGAAGCGCCATGCAAGGGCATCGCAGAGCGACATCGCGGGGGCCGAAACGCCGGATTATACGTTGACATAGATATTTGCTTGCACTAGCTGCGCCCATTCTTGCGTGACCCTGTTGAGATTCGTCTCCGCTATGTCACGCGCCAGAGCAACCCGCCCCTATAAGGCGCTAAGCTGTAGAAACGGATGAGTTAAAGCCATGTTCGCAATCGTGCGCACAGGCGGCAAGCAATATCGCGTAGCCGCCGGAGACAAAATCGCAGTTGAAAAACTGTCTGGTGAAGCGGGTGACAAGATCTCGCTTGGTGACATCCTTCTTGCCGGTGACGGTGACAAGGCGCAGGACGTGAACGGCTTGACCGTTTCTGCCGAAATCATTGCGCAGGAGCGCGGTGAAAAGGTAATCGTCTTCAAAAAGCGTCGCCGCCACAATTATCGCCGCAAGCAAGGTCATCGCCAGTCGTTGACGCTGCTGCGTATTCTTGCCGTCGGCAAGGAAGAGAAGAAGGCGACTGCACCTAAGGCCCAGAAGGTCGAGGCTGCCGCCACTGCTGCTCCTGCTAAGGAAGCCGCGCCAAAGAAAGCCGCTGCGCCTAAAAAGGCCGCAGCCCCCAAGGAAGCTTGAGCGGCAACGCTCTTAAGTAGGAGTTTAGACCATGGCACATAAAAAAGCAGGTGGTTCGTCACGCAACGGTCGCGATTCAGCGGGCCGCCGCCTTGGCGTAAAGAAGTTCGGTGGCGAAAACGTCATCGGCGGCAACATCATCATCCGTCAGCGCGGCACCAAGGTATATCCTGGTTCGGGCGTCGGCCTTGGCAAAGACCACACATTGTTCGCACTCGTCGAGGGCCGCGTGCGATTTCACGCTGGCAAACTCGGCCGCAAATATGTGTCGGTCGACACGGCGGCGATGGCCGCCGAATAAACGGGACAATCGATACCGGGTTGTCCAGACGGATGACCCGGAAATCATGTCAGGTGGTTTCCACCTTTGAACAGGGAGACGGGTCAACCGGTCTCCCTTTCTTTTTGCCGCATTCTCCCTGTTCCAAGCCTCGCAAGGGGCCACTGTCACATGGCTGTCGCTTTGTCATGCAAAGGGGCGGCGCAGAACCGGAGAGATAAGATGTTCGCGAGAACCGAAAGATTGCTGCTGCGGCCGAGCTGGCCCGAGGATGCACAGGAACTGCATCAGGCGATTGCCGATGAGGGCATCGTGCGCAACCTCGCGCGCGCGCCGTGGCCCTACACTGCCGACGACGCCGTGCACTTTACGGCGCAGGCACATGACGAACGCCACCCCGCCTTTTTGCTGATGCTGCGTACCAGGGGTGCGCCGCGCCTAATCGGTGCGTGCGGCATTGGCGATCTCGATGGCGAAGCGGAATTGGGCTGCTGGATTGCCCGCCCCTATTGGGGTCTTGGCTTTGCGACAGAGGCAAGCCGCGCGGTGATCCAAATCGCCAAGACAATTGGGCACAAGAAGCTCATCGCCAGCCACTTCACCGACAATCCCGCCTCGGGCAATGTGCTGCGTAAGCTTGGCTTCCAAAACACTGGCAAGGTCGTCCATCGCCAGAGCAAGGGCCGCGGCGAGGCTGCTGCCTGCGCGATGTATGAAAGGGCACTGGAGGGCGCCGGCTCAGAACCACGCGCCCCAATAGACACCTCGGCATTCAGCATGCGCGGGCAGATGGAGCGCCTGCAGGCTGCGTAAAACAAGTTAATAATGAGGGCGGCACTGCCCAGTGAGCGAATTCAGCCGGTCCAGAGTGTTACCGTCATTGCTTACCCAGTACCGGTAGTCGTCCCACGCCTTGTCTAAAAAGATAATTCTCACGGGTGGCTAAGCGCACCCTCCAAGCCTTTTTAGGCCTCAAGCTGCTCGATCGACCGGCGCAGGCGCGCCGCGTTGCTCGGCGTTGAGTGTAGGTGCAGCGTCTCCGCCACGGCATTCCAATCAGCCAGCGACATCATCACGACTGCCTCGGACTTTTGCCGCGTGACGACGACCTGTGTGCGGTCGGAAACAACGCGGTCCATGACGCCCTTAAGATTTGCGCGCGCCTCTGAGTATGTGATCACGTCCATCGTCGGGTTTTCCTTTTGCCACTCAACCCTGTATGTATAAAAATCAGCACAAATTTAAGTGTAAAATTCTGGCGTCAAGTCGGGCTATCTTCAGTCGCACATTGGCGTGCAACGCTCTTGGATATCCAAGGATATTGGCGTAGCGTTGAAAAAACAATTCGGTCGGGGCGAATATGGCGACAGAGGCATCCAAGATTATCCACTTGCAGGACGTTGGCATGCCGCGTCGATTGAGCCCAGAGGCGAGCCGGATGGCGGCGCTTGAGGCGGCGCGCAGCCTTTTGCTTGAGGCGGGGCCGCAGGCCGTTACCTTAAAGGCGGTCGCGGGACGGATAGGGCGGACGCACGCCAATTTGCTGCACCATTTCGGGTCGGCGTCGGGGCTTCAGCGGGCGCTGGCGGCATATATGGGCGACAATATCTGCAGCAAAATCGCCGAGGCTGTGGTCCAAATGCGTGGCGGGGTAGTCACGCCGCACGAGCTCGCCGACCTGATCTTCGACCATTTCGACCGCGAGGGTGCGGGCGCGCTGGCGTCGTGGATGCTGCTTTCGGGAAATGAAGACGCGCTCGACCCCATTGTCGAGGCAATCCACAAGCTTGTCGATGAAATCGGTGAAGGGGGTCACGCCGACACGTCGCTGCATGAACTGACGCTTGAAATGGTGCTGATGGCGCTCGGCGATGCGTTGCTGGGCGGTCCCTTGTCGGCGTCGCTTGGCTTGCCCCGCGAGGCTGGCCGTCAAATTGCGGGCCGAAAGCTCGCCACTTCGGTCGACGCGTGGCAGGCGCAGTTGAAATCGTAATTTTAAGAAGCGGCTCCGTAATGGCGCCGATACCAGTCCGCAAACCTCTCTAACCCTTCGGCAAGCATGACCTTGGGCTGATACCCCGTCAGCGCATGCAGCTTGGACACATCGGCATAGGTCGCCGTGACGTCGCCCGGCTGCATCGGCCGCATGATCTTGGTCGCCTCGCGGCCAAGGGCTTTTTCAAGCGTCTCGATCATCTCCATCAGGCCAACGGGGTGGCTGTCGCCAATATTCAGAACGCGGTGTTCCCCGCGCGACGGTGGATGATCAAGCGCGCCAATTACGCCGTCGACGATGTCGTCAATATAGGTGAAATCACGCGCCATTTCGCCATTGCCGTAAACCTCAATTGCCTCCCCCCTCAGGATTTTCTGCGTGAAGCTGAAATAGGCCATGTCGGGCCGCCCCCATGGGCCGTAGACGGTAAAAAATCGCAGCCCTGTCTGCGGGAAGCCGTAAAGTGTGGCGTAGGATTGGCTCATCAATTCACACGCGCGCTTGGTGGCTGCATAGAGAGACACTGGATCGGTGGCGGGCTCCTCTTCCTTAAATCCCTCTCCGCCCACTGGCTTGTCGCCGTAGACCGAGCTGGAGGAGGCGTAGACCAGATGCTCAAAGCCCTCGGCATGCCGGCACGCCTCCATCACCGACAAGTGACCGGCAAGGTTTGAGCGTTCGTAGGCGAAGGGATTTTCGATGCTGTGGCGCACGCCCGCCTGCGCCGCGAGATGCACCACGCGGACTATATTGTTGTCGCGCATAAGCGCCTTCATCTTGTCGGCGTCGGCGATGTCGACGCGCTCAAAGGCGAAGCTGTTGATCCCCGCAAAAGTTGCCAGTCGCGCCTCTTTTAAGGCGGGGTCGTAATAGTCATTGACGATATCGACGCCAATGACGCGCTCTCCGCGCGCCAAGAGGCGTTGCGCCACGGCGTGGCCTATGAACCCGGCTGCGCCTGTCACGAGGGTGGGTGATGTCATATCTTAAAGCGTCCTTGTGCATCGATCGTCCGGCCCGGGTCGATAAGCCACAATCTTAGCAGTTCTTGCTATACCGAGATCCGGCAGCCTCTAGTTTTTGTAGCCGCAGTGGCAATGGGCATTGTTGGACCAAGGCCGGCGGCTACACTCGGTAAGGCGGGTGGCAGTAAACGACGACTTTTGTAAGAGTTAATTCACACTGGCCGTCAATTGGGTTCCTCAAGCCTGCACGCCCTGCCGGAGATTGGCTGAGTGTCGGCGGGTAGGGAGTTGGTCTATCGTGTCGCCGGAACGTGCCTCTGCGACGCGCAAGTCGTAGGTGCTTTGTAGGTTGAGCCAGAATTGTGCGGCCATTTCTAGCCAGTGACCCAGCCTTAGTGCCGTGTCTCCGGTAATGGCCCGCTTACCCTGGATGATTTGGGTTATCCGGTTAGCCGGCACGCCAATCTGGCGCGCCAATTCGGTCGCCGTAACACCCAGCTCGGATAACTCTTCGGCAAGAATTTCGCCGGGATGGATAGGTGGTCGTGCCATGCGCTGCGCTCCTAGTGATAGTCAACAATCTCGACGTCTGATGGACCCGTCGCCCCATCCAGCCAAATAAAACATATCCGCCACTGTCCATTAATGCGGATACTGAATTGCCCGCCTCGATTTCCCCGCAAAGCCTCCAGGCGATTGCTCGGCAGGGCGCGTAAATCGTTCAGGCAAGTCGCCGCATCCAAGACTTCGAGACGCCGCCATCCCTGACGTTCAAAGCCTGAAAACCGGCGAACATACTCACCCTGGGCAAAGGCCTCTGTCTCTTTGTTTTTATAACCCAAGATCATGGCAACTAGTGGCTAAGATTACGTGATACGTCAAGCATATTTTTAGCTTTCGGGGGAGAGGGCGGGGCGCTTCATTGCCTGGGGCGAGAAACGCCTCGGCCTCGGTGAAGTTGATCTGGGGCAGGCACGCGCCGGTTGCCTGGAACACTGCTGACACTTGTATACCCCTCCGGTTGCATCGGGTCGCATCGGTCACGGGGCCAGAAAAAAATTCTGATTTGCTCATTTTTTTGTGCGCATGTTAATTTGTTTTGCGCACATATAGATGCGCGCGGCTTATGTTGCGGCGCGGCGCTCGTCTGTGCCACCGGCCCCCCTATAATAGATAAGGCGGATCGAATTCACCCCTTTGGGTGAATGTGGGTGCATTTTTGGCTGGACTTTTGGGTGAATATGGGTGTCAATGCGGGTGATGCGAGCGAGAATATGCTAAAAACCGATACAATACACGTCACGCAAGAACTCCTGGCGCTGATTGCTGAGATTGACGAATTCAAGGGCGCCTGGCGCGCCCTTGGCACGCTGGCACCTGAGCGACTGCGGGCCCTGCGCCACACTGCCACGATTGAAAGTATCGGCTCCTCCACCCGCATCGAGGGCGGCAAGCTGACAGACCGCCAAGTCGAACGCCTGCTTGCCAATTTAGAGATTAAAAAATTCTCGGGCCGCGATGAGCAAGAAGTCGCCGGCTATGCCGACGTAATGGAGACAGTCTTCCGCGCCTGGGAAAATATTCCGCTCTCAGAAAACCACATCAAGCAGCTCCACAGAGACCTTCTGCGCTACAGTGACAAGGATGAGCGCCACCGTGGAGAATACAAAACTCTACGCAACGACGTGGGAGCCTTTGACGCAACTGGCAAAATGATTGGAATCGTGTTCGAGACCGCGTCGCCATTCGACACGCCGCGCCGCATGCACGAGCTTGTCACCTGGCTACGTGACGCCCGCGAGTTGGGGCGCATTCACCCCCTGCTCATTGTCACCGTCTTCGTCGTGACCTTCCTGGAAATTCATCCGTTTCAGGATGGAAATGGTCGCCTGAGCCGAGTTCTAACTACGCTCTTGTTACTGCAGGCCGGCTACGCCTACGTGCCGTATTCCTCACTTGAATCGGTGATCGAAAACAGCAAGGAGGGCTACTACTTGGCACTGCGTCAGACCCAAGGAACCATCCGAACGGAGGCTCCCGACTGGCAGCCGTGGGCAATGTTTTTTATGCGCGCACTTCAGCAGCAAAAACGCCGACTGGCCGAGAAGGTTGAGCGCGAAAGGCTAATGATGGCGTCGCTGCCAGAGCTGGCCGCGCAGATCGTCGACGAGGCGCGCGGCCGCGGGCGGGTAACAATAGGCGACATGATCCGAGCCACCGGCGCGAGCCGCAACACACTGAAAGAGCATTTCAAGAGGCTGCTTCAGCAGGGTCACTTGATCCGGCACGGTTCAGGCAAGGCGACTTGGTACAGCCTGCCATAAAGAGAGATGCTAGAGCGACACAGATGTAACGCCACCCTCGGGACCGCATAACACTTCTGATTGAATTGCCTCTATTACGCCGCCTGGAGCAATTGAGCTACATGCTCAGGTTCGGCTTCAATGACGCGCAGATACGCCCGCACGGCTGCCGGCGGCAATGTTCTACCAATTTCGTACCGCCGTATGTTGGCCAGTGGGATCGCGTACCGCTCGGCAAACTCTACCTGCGAAAGTCCAAGTCTAGTTCGCAGTTTCCTGATACGTCGCCCCACTAGACCCCGCTCAAGACCTCCCGCACTGACTGCGCCGTCATCGCGATCGGTCGGATCAGCTGGAATGGCTATGATAGCCTCCTTGTTCACTGGTGTTACTCCTTCGTACCGACAGAAACCTAACCACATCTCCGCGATAAACGTGTGTGGCATGTTAGCCGCATCTTTCTCAGGGACGAAGTCAGGAAGCTTCAGCCAAGGCGGCTTCAACCAGCTCGGGCGATTTGGCGATAACCGTAAGCAACACACGGTGAGCCACATCAATTTTTCGCCCCTGCTCCCAGCCTTCTAAGGTACGCGCGGGGATGCCGAACCGCCGCTCAAATTCTTTAGTGGTCTTCGCGAGCGAGCGGCGGATTTCTCGGACACGTGCCGCAGGCATTGCGTCGACATGACGGCTTTCAAGCGCCAGCGTCCCCTTACGATGCGCAAGCGCCTCCAGCAGGCCAGCCTCAATCTGTAACCCTAATTCGGTACGATCAGTCATGGTTTAATCCCTCAATCAATGTGCGGAACAGCCGCTTCTCGTCGGCTGTGAGATCCTCTTTGTCTACCTTGGCATAAGCGGCGAGCAGATAGACCGTCCGCGCGGCGGCATATGCCGAAGTCCGGATGATTTCCATAGGCAGCTAATTACGCCAATAGCGTACGCCACAACACGTGCCGCGCAAAAAGCCATATTGATCTAAAAACGCGCGTTGACGCCTAAATCGCGAAATTATCTATCAACCGCGTCTTGCCCATCTTGGCCGCCGCCAAGAGCCGCGCCGGCCTGCCGTCAAAGTGTTGCAGTTCCTCAAGCGTGACCGCGTCGGCGAGGGCAAAATAATCCACCTGCGCAAACCCTGCTGCAAGAATATCCGCTCCGGCATTTGCAAGCGTCTGGGCCACGTCACTGCCGGCGCGGATCTCTTCAGCCGCGCGGCGCAATGCATGTGGCAAGGCCAAGGCGGCCGCGCGCTCTGCCGCCGTCAAATAGGCATTGCGCGAGGACAGGGCGAGGCCGTCCGCATCGCGCATGATTGGAACCCCGACAATGTCCAACGCGAAATCGAGGTCGCGCGCCATTTGCCGAATGACCGCCAGTTGCTGAAAGTCCTTCTCGCCAAAGAGCGCGACATCGGGCTGCACCTGATTGAACAATTTTGCCACCACCAGCGCGACCCCGTCAAAGTGGCCTGGCCGCGTCCCGCCACAAAAACCGCGGCTTGGGCCATCCACATGGACCTTGGCCGCAAAGCCCGCAGGATACATCGCGGCCGCATCTGGCGCCCATAAAATGTCCACACCCGCGGCGCGCAGCAGTTCGGCGTCGCGCTCCATTGTGCGCGGATAGGCGTCGAGGTCTTCATTTGGGCCGAATTGCCTTGGGTTTACGAAGATCGATACGACGACGGCGTCTGCATGCCGCCGCGCCTCCTCGACCAGCGCAATGTGCCCGTCATGCAGTGCGCCCATGGTCGGGACCAGCGCAATGCGGCCAATTTCAGCGCGCAGCACGGAAATCTGGTGCCGCAATGGATCAAGTTGATTGATGGTTTGCACGGATGGGCCGCCTTGTTTATTGGCTGTGATTATCCCGCCTATGCGGGAGGGCGCGGAGGCATTTCAAGGCAAATGTCGCTGAGAGTAAGAATTTGCAGCAGTTTGGGGGAATATGGCCAAGGCACATCACATCGTTTTCGCGAACGAAAAGGGCGGAACGGGCAAGTCAACGACGGCCGTGCATGTCGCCATCGCGCTGGCATCGCGCGGCGCGCGCGTGGCGTGCATTGACCTTGATCCACGCCAACGCACCCTATTCCGATATTTGGAAAACCGGCGCGACACCATCGCGCGGCGTAAGATCAGTTTGCCGATGCCGGCGTTCGAAGTGTTTGAACATGGTTCGCAGGCCTCGCTTGAAAGCCAAGTCGAGCGGCTCGGCGGCGAGAATGACTTTCTGGTGTTTGACACGCCGGGGCGCGATGACAAATATGCGCGCTTTGTGGCCACGCGCGCGAATACGCTGGTGACGCCCATCAACGACAGCTTTGTCGACTTTGACCTGATTGGCCAAGTCGACGCCGAAAATTTCAAGGTGCGCAAGTTAAGCTTTTACGCCGAGCTGATCTGGGATGCGCGCAAGGAGCGGGCCAAGGCGGACGGGGTTACTATTGACTGGGTTGTGGTCCGCAATCGTCTGCATAATATGGAGGCGCGCAATCAGCAGCGCATGACCGACGCCCTAACCGAATTGTCCAAGCGCGTGGGCTTCCGGTCCCTGCCCGGCCTGAACGAGCGCGTCATTTACCGCGAGCTGTTTCCATCTGGCTTGACGCTCATCGACAAGGGCCACCTTGGCCAATTGGCGACGGCGCATATTGTCGCGCGGCAGGAATTGCGTGAGTTGGTCACTGGGCTTGCCTTACCTGAAGTCCCTCAGGCGGCATTGATTTAATGGGTTTTCTTGCCCTTCTCGCTGTAGCCGCAATTGGCTGGGCGGTTTGGAGCGGCAGGCTTCAACGAAAGCAATTGCCGCCGGTCTTGCTTGGCCTCGCCGGCGCGTTTATCGCGGCGCGTGGAAGCCTGCTCATCGGCGCGGCCGCACTCATTATTGCCGCGGCTTGGTATCGCGGCCTCACTTTGCGGCTTTTTGGACGCAGTACAAAAACGAGCGAACAGTCCGACCTCGATGACGCTCGATTGTTGCTTGGCGTGTCGCGCCTCGATGACGCCGAGCGCATTCGCGAGCGCCACCGGACGCTGATCGCGCACAGCCATCCGGACGCCGGCGGCAGCGACACACGCGCCGCCGATTTGAACAAGGCGCGTGATTTACTGTTAGATGACTTGAACAATAAACGGCGCTAGGCGCCACTCTCCCAACAATAAAATAGGAACCCCCATGTCCCACAGCTTCCACCCCACCTCACTTCGTGAATATGACATTCGCGGCATCATTGGCGAAACATTGGGGGAGGCCGATGCCTATGCGATTGGCCGTGGGTTCGGGACCTGCCTCGTGCGCGCCGGCGGCAAGAAGGCCGCCGTCGGTTATGACGGACGGGTTAGCTCACCCATGCTTGAGGAAGCCTTGGTCAAGGGACTGAACGACAGCGGTGTGGACGTGGTACGCATCGGCATGGGGCCAACGCCAATGCTATATTATGCCGAGGCCGTTCTGGACGACGTAGACGGCGGCATTGAAATAACCGGCAGCCATAACCCAGCCAATTATAATGGCTTCAAAATGGTCCTCATGGGCAAGCCGTTTTTCGGGGCGGACATCCTTAAGCTGGGCCGCATGGCGGCGACAGGCGACTGGGTTGAGGGCGTCGGTAGTTCCGAGCATCTCGATATCCTTGGCCAATATGTCGCCCGCGTGGCGCAGGCGGCGCCGCAAAAGGCATTTCGCATCGGTTGGGATGCGGGCAACGGCGCGGCGGGACCGGCAATTGAAAAGCTGGTCAAGATGTTGCCGGGTGAGCACCATCTTTTGTTCGTGGAGGTAGATGGCCAATTTCCCAATCATCACCCCGACCCCACCGATCCGGAAAATCTAATTGATTTACAGCGCCTTGTCGCGGAAAAGCAGCTCGATTTTGGAGTGGCTTTTGATGGTGACGGCGACCGCATTGGCGCAATCGATGGCGAAGGTCGCGTCATCTGGGGTGACCAGTTACTGCAAATCTATGCCGCAGATGTGCTGGGCGAAGTCCCTGGCGCGACCATTATCGCGGACGTCAAGGCGTCGCAGGCGTTGTTCGACCGCGTCACCGAACTGGGCGGCCAGCCCATGATGTGGAAGACTGGCCACAGCCTAATTAAGTCCAAAATGAAAGAGACCGGCTCGCCGCTGGCGGGCGAGATGAGCGGGCACATTTTCTTCAAACATGAATATTATGGCTTCGACGACGCCATTTATGCCGCCGTCCGGTTGATGTCGGCGTCGGCCAAGCTTGGCAAGAGCGTTACCGAATTGCGCGGCGACATGCCGGTGATGATCAACACGCCCGAAATGCGCTTCCAAGTGGACGAGAGCCGCAAATTTGCGGTGATAGACGAAGTGCTCCAGCGACTTTCTGTGGCCGGCGCAGATGTGAACAACACCGACGGCGCACGCGTCAACACGCCCGATGGCTGGTGGCTGCTGCGCGCATCGAACACGCAGGATGTGCTCGTCGCCCGCGCCGAGGCGTCATCCGAAGAAGGCCTACAACGCCTGATGGCGCAAATTGATGCGCAATTGGCGGCATCGGGGCTGGAACGCGGGGAAACTGTCGGGCATTAAGCCCAGCGTGCACTTACCTCCCATCATTCTCGACTGGTTCGCCGCGCGCGGGTGGCAGCCGCGGCGGCATCAATTGGAGATGCTCGACGTGGCGGGCGAGGGGCGGCACGCCCTGCTCGTGGCCGCGACGGGCGCGGGCAAGACGCTGGCGGGATTTTTACCGAGCCTAAGTGACTTAATTGCCGACCCGTCGGACGGCCTGCACACGCTCTACATCTCGCCGCTCAAGGCGCTGGCGACGGACGTTCGCCGCAATCTGCTGACGCCCGTTGCGGAAATGGGCCTGCCCATTCGCGTCGAGGCGCGCACCGGCGACACGCCGTCCGACCGCAAGGCGCGGCAGCGGGTCAAGCCGCCGCACATATTGCTGACTACGCCCGAATCGCTTTCGCTGCTCCTAAGTCACGAAGACAGCGTACACATGTTCGCCACACTCAAGCGCGTCATCGTCGATGAGGTGCACGCCTTTGCCAATGGCAAGCGCGGCGATTTGCTGAGCCTGTCGCTCGCGCGGCTTCAGACGCTCGCGCCACACCTGCAGCGCGTGGCCCTGTCCGCGACGGTGGCCGACCCAGACGACTACCGCGCGTGGCTTGCCCCCAATGGCGACATCGACCAAGTGCGCTTGGTCGAGGGCGAGGCGGCGGCCGAGCCTGACCTGACCATATTGCTGCCCGAGGGCCGCGTGCCGTGGGCGGGGCACAGCGGGCAGCATGCGATCCCGCAGCTCATCGAGGAAATCGGCCGCAACACAATCACGCTGATATTCTGCAACACCCGCTTTCTGGCCGAATTTACCTTCCAGAAATTGTGGGACGCGAATGAACCCAAATACGCCATTGGCATTCACCACGGCTCCCTGTCCGTGGAAGCGCGGTGCAAGGTCGAAGGCGCCATGGCCGAGGGCAAGCTGCGCGCCTTGGTCTGCACCGCCAGCCTCGATCTGGGGGTCGACTGGGGCAATGTAGACTGCGTCATCCAGATGGGCGCGCCCAAGGGCTCGTCGCGCCTGCTGCAGCGTATCGGCCGCTCCAACCACCGCATGGATGAACCCAGCAAGGCCATCCTCGTGCCCGGCAATCGCTTTGAGTATCTCGAAGCGCAGGCCGCCTATGACGCGGTGACAGAGGGCGTGCGCGACGGCGAGACCTTCCGCCCCGGGTGCCATGACGTCTTGGCGCAGCATGTCATGGGGCTGGCCTGCGCGGGGCCGTTTGAAGAGGCGGAGTTGCTGGCCGAGCTGCAGTCTGCCTTGCCCTATTCAGCCCTAGACGCCGCAACCTTTGCGCGCGTCATCGCCTTTGTCGCGACCGGCGGATATGCGTTGAAGGCCTATGACCGCTTCAAAAAACTGGCCAAAGACCCTGATGGCCGGTGGCGATTGGCGCACCCGCAGTTTGCGGCGCAGCATCGCCTCAACGCAGGCATCATCGTCGACGCGCCCATGCTTGAGGTCCGTTTCCGCAATGGCCGCAAATTGGGCAAGGTTGAGGAATCTTTTGCCGCCACGCTCAGCCCCGGCAACTGCTTCACCTTTGCCGGAATGGCATTGGAGGTGGAAACGATCAAAGACCTTGACCTCATCGTCCGCGCGGCGACCAAGCCCGCGACCAACATCCCAAGCTATATGGGTGCGCGCCTGCCGCTGACCACGCATCTGGCGGGCCGCGTGCGGCAGATGCTGACTGACCGGCCAGGCTGGGCACGCTTTCCCGACGAAGTGCGCGAGTGGCTTGAGATGCAGGCCTATCGCAGCCAAATGCCCAGGGCGGGGCAGTTGCTGGTCGAAACCTTCCCGCACGACAAACGCCATTATATGGTGACCTATCCGTTTGAGGGCTGGAACGCGCACCAGTCACTGGGAATGCTGATTACCCGCCGCATGGAGAGCCGCGGGCTGATGCCCATGGGCTTTGTCGCCAGCGACTATGCCTTGGGCGTGTGGAGTCTCAAACCCATCACAGACCCGCACACGCTATTTTCCGCCGACATATTGGCCGACGAATTCGTCGACTGGGTGGAATCAAGCTATTTGCTCAAACGCGCGTTTCGCGAAGTGGCGGTCATCAGCGGACTTGTGGAGCGGCAACATCCCGGCAAGCGCAAGACGGGCAGGCAAGTTACCTTTTCCACCGACCTCATTTACGATGTGCTGCGCAAATATGAACCCGACCATTTGCTGCTTGAGGCCGCGTGGGCCGATGCGCGGACGCGGCTGACCGATGTCGGGCGGCTTGGCGACTTGTTGGACCGCGCGGCCGACACAATGCTGCATGTCGATTTAGAGCGCGTCAGTCCGCTGGCGGTGCCCTTGCTCGTCATGATTGGCCGCGAGAGCGTGGCGCAAGGGTCCGCGGACGACGCGTTGCTGATGGAGGCAGAGAGCCTCGCCGGCATCGCCATGACGCCGTAGGATACATTCTGTTTTAAGAACATCAAAAACGCCCGCGTCGCGGATCGCAATGGAGCCATAAGGATTTGCGCACATCCGCTTGCAGTCGCGGATGACAATCCGCATAGCCACTGGCAATGGCGCATGGTTTCGAATTTGGTGGGCAGCAATTTGAGGTAGCGGGTGAGGCTGCCTTGTATTGGCGGGCGCAAAATGCGTTGCTGGTGTCTGATCTGCATTTGGAGAAAGCCAGCGCCTTTGCCTTATATGGCCAGATGTTGCCGCCTTATGATAGCGTTTCGACGCTTGAGGACATATCGGCGCTGTGCAGGAAATATCGACCTGCCAAAATCATTTCGCTCGGCGACAATTTTCACGACGACGGCGGCGAACACCGATTGGCGGAACCCGCAGCGGCCTTGTTGGTCGATTTGGCCCGCGAGACCGAATGGATTTGGATTACGGGAAACCATGACCGCGCGGTGTCGGCTATGTGGGGTGGCAAGGCGTTTGATGAATTGGCGCTATCCGGCATTACGCTCCGGCATGAGGCACAAGGCGGTGGCCCCAAGCCAGAGATTTCGGGACATTTCCATCCCAAGTTCCGGCAAGTGTTGCGCGGGCGGATGGTCAAGCGGCGCTGCTTTGTCTTAACCCCGCGCAAATTGATCATGCCCGCGTTCGGCGCGCTGACCGGTGGGCTGGATGTTCAGGACCCCGCGATATTGCAAGCGTGCGACCTTGCGGACGGCGAATTGGTCGAGGCTGTTGTCGCCACCCAAGCGGGCTATGCCCGCTTTGCCTTAAACAGGGCCGGTGCGTTCCCCAAATAACGCAGTGCCAACGCGGACATGTGTCGCACCCAGCATGATTGCCGTTTCGAAATCATCGGACATGCCCATGCTCAGTTGCGGCAAGCCATAGCGCGCGGACAATTCCGCCACCAATGCAAAGAAAGGCGCGGCCTCAACATCGGCGGGCGGAATGCACATGAGCCCTGCAACGGGAACTTCGCTCTCCTGCGCGGCCGTCAGCAAGTTGGGAAGCTCCGCCACCGAACAGCCGCCCTTTTGCGCCTCAGCGCCGATGTTGACTTGAATGAAGCAAGGCACTGCGCGCTGTAGTTTTTGCATCGCTTTGCCAAGCGCAATGACCAGCGACAGCCGATCGACCGAATGGATCACATCGAATAATGCAACCGCCTCCTCGGCCTTGTTGGATTGGAGTTGACCAATAAGGTGCAGTTGGATGCCTGAATGCTGTTCTTTGAGCGCAGGCCATTTTTGCGCAGCCTCTTGAACGCGGTTTTCACCGAACAGCGTTTGGCCTTGAAGAATGAGCGGCGCGATATCTTCTACCGACCGCGTTTTCGACACGGCGATGAGGTGAATGTCCTCCGACGAACGGCGCGCCAGCTTTGCAACGGCGGCTATGCGTGTACGGATGGCCGTCAAACGGTCGGCGGATTTTTCTGGTGTCGCTTCCTGCATAACGCGGCGCTATAGGCAAATGCATGCGACGAAGCCACCCCCTGCCGAAAATCTGGCTGATGACCGATGGGCGTTTTGGTGATGACCAACTGCGGGCTATTCAGCAACTACCTGCGCGGTCAGGTGTGGTTTTCCGCCATTATGAATTGGCTACTCAGCAACGTCGCGCATTGTTCGCCCAAGTGCTGCGCATTTGTCGGCGGCGCGGTCATATAGTGCTGTTGGCGGGTGATGCGCGGACCGCTTTACGCTGGCATGCGGACGGCTTTCATCAACGCAGTCGCGGTCAAACGAAGTTGCTACACAGCGCCCCTGTCCACAATGCGCGGGAAATCGCAGACGTAAAGCGATGCCGCCCCGACCTTTTATTTCTCTCCCCACTTTTTGCTACCAACAGCCATCCGGGCGCACGTCCGCTCGGTCCCTTAATGTTTCAGCGGCTCGCAAAATTGGCCAAACCAAAGCGCGTCATCGCCTTGGGCGGCATGAGCCGTCAGAGCGCACAGATGCTGGGGCTATGGACGATCCATGGCTGGGCGGCGATTGATGCTTTCAGGAAAAAGACCGCTTAGAAGCGGATTTTGGTTCCGACGTAGACAGCTTCGCTGTCCTTGCGGTTGTCCGCCAACGGAATGACCCGGTCATTTTCGCTGGCATAACGAACGCCGGCGGTCACGTCGATCTTGCGACTGATTGAAAAGCTGCCGCCGACATCAAGCTTATAGTCGCCCGATGCTGCGCTGCCACGTGCGGGCGGCGCCATCTCTTTACTTTGGCCCAATTCTATATTTGTGCTGAACTTGCTGGGCTTTTGTGCAGACTCGTCAAGCCGGAAGCCGCCCTTGCCCAAGTCACTCAAAGGTGCCCTTGCCGCGCGTGCCTGCGCCTTTGGCAATGTAAAATCCTGCCAGCCCTTGGAAGCGCTCAACCGATAATCGACCGCCGCAAGCCGAACGCCTTTGCCGGCGCCAACTTCATTGGATGCAATAACATTACGGATCGAAACCGCGCCAGCGGTGAGGCGCGAGTTAACACGCGCCGCTACTGTAATAGTGCGATTATGGCCTTCGCCGGCGCTAGCTGGTGTGAATGGAAAGAGGGCATTGGCCGCAAATTGTGCCGCTGACAATTTCTGCGCCAGAACACTATCGCCGCCTGCAGGCGTAAACATAGCGATCCAATGTGCACCGGACTTATGTTCGTCGCCCGAAGCCCTCGCCGCAAACGCAGGAACGACCAGCGGAGAAACGGCAAGCGAACTCAATGCAAGCAAGGCTGCTCCAATGGTGGCGGTTTGCCGAGTATGTCCGCGCTTGTCGTTCATGGCTGTTTCCGCCGAGTCCTTTTTGTTGCGACATCCATACGCTGCATTTTTAGGATTCAAAAGAGGCGTAAAGATAAAATGATACCATTAACGCGATTTATCTCGACATGTTGCATGATGTCCACAATCCCTAACGCATCAAAGCTTAGCCTGGGATGAATTACCCACCGTTCAGCAGCCAGAAAGCTTGCCCCCGGCAGCAAGCCACTATAGAGGTTTCTGATATTTCATTGTTCGAGGACATTTTATGCGCACCACCCGCCTAGCACTCATCGTTGCGACCGGCAGCTTATTAAGCTTGGGACTGCTTTCAGGCTGTGGCGGCCGAGAACGTCCAAAGGCTGACCTGGCTGCAAGCCAAGTCACAACCATCGGCGTAAACAGCTATTTATGGCGCGCATCACTTGATGCGTTGTCATTCATGCCACTGGTGCAGACCGACTCAGCCGGCGGCGTCATTGTAACCGACTGGTATATAAACCCGCAAAGCCCTGCAGAGCGTGTGAAGCTTACCATTTCAATCCTTGACCAGGATCTGCGCGCCGACGCCCTGCGCGTTGCCGGCAGCCGCGAAGTCTCGCAAAACGGCCAATGGGTTGCAGCGCCATTGCGTGCCGCGACCGTTCAGAAGCTTGAAGCCGTCATCCTCACCAAGGCACGTGACCTTCGTCGGTCGTCCATCACCGGGTAATTTCCATGTCCAATGTAGAGCGTTTTAACCCGCACGTTGCCGACGCGCGGTGGCAAAATATTTGGGAAGAACGCAGTAGCTTCGTCGCGGATGACAATTCGTCCAAACCCCGCGCGTATGTCTTGGAGATGTTCCCCTATCCATCGGGCCGCATCCACATTGGCCACGTCCGCAACTACACGATGGGTGACGTTTTAGCCCGCTACAAGCGGATGACGGGGCATGAGGTGCTCCACCCCATGGGCTGGGATGCCTTTGGCATGCCCGCCGAAAACGCCGCGATGGAAAAGAATGTCCACCCCAGTGGGTGGACGCGCGATAACATTGCCAACATGAAAGCGCAGTTGAAGCGGCTTGGCTTTGCCATTGACTGGACGCGCGAACTCGCCACGTGCGAGCCGGAATATTATGGCCATGAACAGGCCTTGTTCCTGAAGCTTTATGCCGCTGGCCTTGTGTACCGCAAGGAATCCGCAGTGAACTGGGACCCTGTTGACATGACTGTGCTCGCCAATGAGCAGGTTATTGATGGCAAGGGTTGGCGATCAGGCGCGCCCGTTGAGCGGCGCAAATTAAGCCAATGGTTTCTGAAAATCACCGACTTTGCCGATGAATTGCTCACAGGGCTTGAGACCTTGGACAAGTGGCCCGACAAAGTGCGGCTAATGCAGGAAAACTGGATCGGCAAATCGCAAGGGTTGAAATGCACTTTTCGTTTTCCCGGCGGGACTGACGGCATCGACGTATTTACCACGCGCCCCGACACGATGTTCGGCGCAAGCTTTGTCGCAATCGCCGCGGATCATCCGGTCGCACAAAAACTAGCCGCCAATGCGCCCGATTTGCAGGCCTTTATTGAAGAATGCCGAAAAGGCGGCACGACTGCTGCCGACATTGAAACTGCCGAAAAGCGCGGTTTCAACACCGGGCTCACGGTGGAACACCCGCTTGATGCCAACTGGCATTTGCCTGTCTATGTCGCCAATTTCGTGTTGATGGATTATGGCACGGGCGCCGTCTTTGGATGCCCGGCGCATGACCAGCGCGACCTTGATTTTGCCCGCAAATATCATTTGCCCGTCACACGCGTTGTCGCTGATGGCGATTTGACCGACAGCGCTTTTGAAGGTTATGTCGCTTTCACTGGCCCTGGCACAATCGTGAATTCACATTGGATGAATGGCATGACCATCGACCAAGCGAAAGCCGATGTGATCGCGCGCGCGCAGGCCGAAGGCTGGGGCACAGGCCAAACGCAATATCGTCTGCGCGACTGGGGCGTTTCACGGCAGCGTTATTGGGGCACGCCAATTCCCATCATCCATTGTCAGACATGCGGTGCGGTGCCGGTGCCAGACGATCAATTGCCGGTAAAATTGCCCGAAGATGTGAGTTTCGACATCCCCGGAAACCCGCTTGATCGGCACCCGACTTTCAGCAAGGTCGATTGCCCGCAGTGCCACCAGCCCGCACGCCGTGAAACCGACACGCTGGATACCTTCGTCGACTCCAGCTGGTATTTTATCCGCTTTGCAAGCCAACCGCATGACAAGCCATTTGATCGCGCGGTTGCGGAAAAATGGCTTCCGGTTGACCAATATATTGGTGGCGTTGAACATGCGATTTTGCATTTGCTCTACGCCCGCTTCTGGACCCGCGCATTAAGCCATATCGGCTTGATTGATGTGCAGGAGCCGTTCGCGTCTTTGTTCACGCAAGGCATGGTCACGCACCAAACCTATCAAGACGCAAAGGGCACATGGCTGAGCCCCGACCAAGTGCGCCGCGAAGGCGACATGTGGACAATTATCGACAGCGGTGCGCCCGCAGTTGCAGGCCGCATCGAAAAGATGTCCAAGTCCAAAAAGAATGTCGTCGATCCCGATGACATTGTTGACCAATATGGCGCGGATGCCGTGCGCTGGTTCATGCTGTCCGACAGCCCGCCCGAACGCGATCTGGAGTGGTCTGAAGCCGGCATTGAGGGTTGCTGGCGCTTTGTGCAGCGCTTGTGGCGCCTGACATCGCAAGTGAGCCGTGCAGAGGGCTCTGATAAGGCATTGGACCGCAAAACCCACCAGGTCATTGCTGGCGTTGGCGTCGATATCGAGGCGCTTGCCTTCAACAAAGCTGTTGCCAAGATTTACGACCTCGCCAACGCCATTGAGAAAGCTGCACCATCCGCCAGCCGCGATACTGCAATCCGGACGATCGTCCTGCTGTCATCACCCATGGTGCCGCATTTAGCCGAGGAAGCTTGGACCGTACTTGGTGCGCAATTGGGCGGCGGACTTATCGCCGACGCAGCATGGCCAGTTGTCGACCCCACATTGCTTCAAGAAGATGAAGTGACCATAGCCATTCAGGTCAGAGGCAAGCTACGCGACACCCTGACGGTCGCCAAGGGCCTGCCGCAAGCCGAGATTGAGGCGCTTGCGCTTGCAAGCCAAAAGGTTCAGCATGCGATTGACGGCGCGGACATCAAGAAGATCATCGTCGTACCCGACAGGTTGGTCAATATCGTCCTATGAACCGTTACATCGCCCCAATCCTTCTCGTAATGATGCTGCCCGCATGCGGTTTGCAGCCCTTATATAGCGGCGGATCAAAAGGCGCGGTTGCAGCCACGCTTGGAACAATTAGCGTCGTCGCCATTGAGGGTAAAAACGGATGGTTGATGCGCAATGCATTGAACGACCGATTGGGGACCCAAAACAATGTTTCTACGCAATTCCGGTTGGTGGTGACGCTTGATGACCGGATCTCAGGTTTTGGCGTGCGCGCCGATGATACCGTCACCCGTGAACGGCGGACATTGCGTGCGCGATATCAACTTATCTCCACGGCCACTGGCGAAACAGTTCTGGATGCGACCGCCGGATCAGACGCCGGTATCGACGTCGTAAGCTCCGAATATGCCACAATTGCTGGCGAAAATAGCGCGCTCGAGAACCTCACGCAAAAGGTGGCGGACCAGATTGTAACGCGGCTTTCTATTTACGCTCGCGGCGAATGAGTAGCGCAAAAGAACGCAGCTTCATTAGCGCAATTGGCGCACGTCCGGACGTCCGGATGTTTTTCATCTTCGGCCAAGATGAATCCGCTGTTGCCGACATTGCATCGCAAATGACAGCTCTGCTGGTAGGGTCAGAGCGCGTCGACATTGACAGCGACCGTATTCGCAATGACCCCGCCCTTTTGGCAGACGAGGCGTCTGCGCTCTCTTTATTTGGTGATAAAAGACACATCCGCCTTAATTTTCGGCGCGAAGAAGGGTTGGCAGCGGTTGAGAATTTGCTGGCACTTGAAGGCGATGCAAATCCAGTGATTGCCACCGCCGGAAACCTGACCAAGGCCAGCAAATTGCGCAAGCTATTGGAGGCGCATCCCCGGGCGATGGCGTTCATCTGCTATTTACCGGAAGAGGGCGACGCGGCGGCGGCCGTGATGGCCTATGCTGCAACAACGGGGCTAAAAATCGACAGGCCGCTGGCCGCTCGTATCGCGCGTTACACAGGGCAAGATCGCAAGCTAGCGCAGGCCGAAATTGAAAAGCTGGCATTATATTATGACGCGTCGCCCCAGCGCCCGGCAACTGTAGAGGTGCCTGTATTTGAGGCATTGTCGGCCGAAACCGGCGAGGAAAATGTCAATGGCCTCGTGCATGTCGTCATGGGCGGTGACTTGCGGGGCACGGGTCGTGAACTGATCGCCGCGCGGGACATGGGTGTTGATGCCATCCGCATCATTCGTGCAATGCAACGTCGGGTAACAATGCTCGCCGCGATGCGTACCAAGGTAGACAATGGCGCCAATCCGGGTGCCGTCGTGAAGGCAACGCGTTCAATTTTCTGGAAAGACGCCGACAATTATTCGCAGCAGCTAGGCAGATGGCCATCTGCACGGCTTGCGGGGCTTAATGCCCATTTGCTTGAGGTCGAGGAAAAGCTGATGCAGGTGCGCGACGGGCTTGGCGTGACCATATTGGAAGAGGAGCTGGTGCGTATCGCGCGGGCAGCGGCTCGGCGCGGCTAATATACAGCTTAGTGATGATTTCGGTAGATAGGGACCTTCGGTGTTCCACGGTCGGATCACTGTTAAGGCTGGTTCTTGAACCACCGGGGCACTAATACCACAACAACCAGACGAAAGGCCCTGATCCATGGAAAAAATTATCAAATCCGATGCCGAATGGCGTGCAGAGTTGGACCCGATACAATATCATGTCCTGCGTGAGGCCGGCACCGAGCGGGCGTTTGCCGGCGAACTGACCGATGAAAAGCGGGATGGCAAATTTCGCTGCGCTGGATGTGGTACGACCTTGTTTGCGTCAGACACGAAATTCGACAGCGGGTCCGGCTGGCCAAGCTTTACGGCGCCAGCCGAGAGCGAAGTTGTCGAAGAACATCGCGACGTTTCGCATGGTATGGTGCGTATTGAAGTGCGCTGTGCCGCCTGTGAAGGGCATTTGGGGCATGTGTTTCCCGATGGCCCCGGACCAACGGGCTTGCGCTATTGCATCAACAGCGCCGCACTCGCTTTTGATCCTGAATAAGAAGCTGCTTGTCGGCGAGTCCGTGACCGATTAACACTCAGCACATGGCACGCGCACGCAAGATTTCGAAAGAACGTGGCCCAATGGGAACATGGATTTACCATATCGTCAAAGCGGGCGTTATCGCCACCTTTCTTGGTGTCATGGTGCTAGGCATTTTTGTCGCCATAGCGCGTGGCGAAATCGACAGCTTTGAAGATTTGAAAGCGTCTCCCAATGGCCAAATGATCCGCATACGTGCAGCCGACGGCACAGTCATTCAATCGCTTGGCCCAAGTTTCGGCCGCTGGCTTACGATTAATCAGCTGCCATCTGAAATGAAGGATGCAATGGTCGCGGTGGAGGATCGCCGTTATTATATGCATCCGGGCGTTGACCCAATCGGCATAACGCGGTCATTTTACGCAAGGGCCGTGAAGGGTCGATGGACCCAAGGTGGCTCGACTATCACGCAGCAGCTTGCACGCAACATATATTTGAATAGCAACAAGGAGTTCGGACGCAAGATCCGAGAAATCATTCTGGCGCTGGCAATGGAAACAAAATTTTCCAAGGACCAAATCCTCGAATTGTATCTGAACAAGGTCTATTTCGGCGGCGGCGCTTATGGCATTGATGCGGCGAGCCGGAAATTCTTCGACCACGGCGCTGAAAATATCAGCCTGGCCGAAGCCGCCATCATTGCTGGCCTAGTCAAGGCACCCTCGCGTTACGCTCCAACGGCCGATGCGCAAGCGGCGGTCGATCGCGCCGAAGTGGTTGTCGCTGTCATGCAAGATGCAGGCATGATTACCGCGACAGAAGCGGCAGGCGTTAAACCAGCGGATGTAAAGCTCGCCGCAGAATCGCCGCAGGATAGCGTGCGCTACTTCACGGATTGGATTTTGCCGCAGCTGAACGGCCTTATTGATGAAACCGAAAAGCCTATCGATGTCTGGACAACGCTTGACCTCAAAATGCAGCGCGCAGCGACCGCAGCAATAGCCGCAAATGTCCCGCGCGGCGCGCAAGGTGCCTTGGTCTCGATTGATCGCGATGGCGCGGTTAAGGCGATGGTCGGCGGGACAGACTATGTCTCCAGCAACTATAACCGCGCGGTAACTGCCGTCCGGCAACCCGGCTCTGCATGGAAGCTATTCGTCTATTTGACCGCGTTGGAAGCTGGGTTCCGTCCCGAAGACATGGTCGAGGATAAGCCCGTCGAAATCGAAGGCTGGCAACCCAAAAACAGCGGCGGCAAATATGCGGGTTCCATTTCGTTGCGGACGGCCTTTGCCTATTCGAAAAATACAGTGGCTGCGCAAATTGGGGAGGAAGTCGGTACCAGCAGTATCGCCAATATGGCGCGCCGGTTCGGGATAACCACGCCTATCAACACGCAGCCGTCTATGGTCCTGGGCACCTCCGAATCGCGCGTGATCGATATGACCCAAGCATTCGCTGTTATCGCAGCTAAGGGGCGCAGTATAACCCCTTATGGCATCTCCAAAGTCACGACGATTGACGGCGAGACGCTGTACGCAGCCAAGCCTTCCAGTTCAGTGCAATTGGTGGATGATTGGGTGGCCGGCGCAATGACCGATTTGATGCAGAGCGCGGTCGCCACGGGCACGGGACGCGCAGCCAACATCGGGCGACCCGTTGCGGGCAAGACAGGCACAACGTCAAGCAACAAGGATGGTTGGTTCCTGGGCTTTTCCAGCGGACTTACTACTGGTGTATGGATGGGCCGGGATGATGCGCGGTCAATTGGCGGGCTTGAAGGCGGGCGTGCCCCAGCGCAAGCATGGGCGGCATATATGCGCATTGCGGTAGCAAATCGCCCCGTTGAAAGATTCGCGACTGAAGTCACGTTCCCCGAAAGGCTTGAAGGCGAAGAGCCGTTGCTTGGCGAAGAAGAGCTGCTGCAGTTGGATGAAAACGGGATGCCGATTGAGGGTGATCCTACGATTGAGGACCCAGGCCTTGAGCCAACGGTTGAACCACAACCGCTTGACGACGCATTTATTGAACGAGCCATCGGCGGACGGCGGGAACCTAGACCTGCGCCCGAAGGAGCAGAAAACGCCCGCTGACTGCCGCGTCCCTTTTAACGGAACCTAAAGCGCGTGCCCTGTCCGACTTTTCTTGGTTTCAAGATAATGCGCATTATGTGGATTGGCGACGATCTTGAGGGGTAAGCGCTCCTCAACCGTGATGCCCGCATCTTGCAAGCCGCCGACTTTCTCAGGATTGTTGGTGAGCAAGCGCACTCGTTCGACTCCGAGCAACTGAAGCATCCGCGCAGCAACGGAAAAGTCACGGGCGTCTATGGCAAAGCCAAGCCGGGTGTTGGCGTCAACGGTGTCAAAGCCCTGATCCTGAAGCGCATATGCCCGCAGTTTGTTAATCAGGCCAATTCCGCGCCCCTCTTGCCGCAGATATAATAATATTCCCCACCGTGCGTCTGAAATTTGCTGCAGCGCCTCACGCAATTGCGGACCACAATCGCATTTAAGACTGCCAAGAACATCACCTGTTAGACATTCGCTATGCAGTCTGACGACGGGCAACGAAGTGTCGCGCGTGCCCATTAGCAACGCTACATGGTCGGAGGCATCGACGGCTGTCCGGAACGCCACAATCTCCGCATCAGCATTTGCAGCAACGGGCAACTTGGCACGCGCCGCGATGCGCAGGGCGCCGCTGTCATCAAACGCTGCAACATCTTGCGGGCTGACATAGGCAGAATGCGGATCAACGCTATCCAAGACCAGAAATGCAGGAAGCAAACCTGCCAACCGCGCAAGCTCGATGGCCGCTGTCGCAGATTGGCCGTCGTCCAAGGCCAGCGCTGCAAAGGGGCCCTTCATCGGGTATGCGAGATCAAGGCTTGGGTCGGCAATCGCCAATGCGAGGTTCAGGTTGAGGTCAGCGGGCGCCTTGATCAGCACCGGACGGTCGCCATCCGCCGCAGCGCGCTGATTTGTTAGTTTCAGTGTCGCGGCGCGGCTTGCCGAAAGCAACATAGCGTGGGCGCCAGAAATATCTTGAGCCGTTTCGACCGCCATTACGGTCAGCAGCTTGTCCAAATGCTGAACGGTAACTGGCCAGCCACGGCGCAACGCGTCAATCGCGACCGCTGCGCGGCGCGGGTCTCCCAACGTGGGGCCGCTCAAAAGGCGAATTCCGTCACTATAGGTGCATGGTCGGACGGCTTGCCCCAGCCACGCACATGTTTGTGCACGATATGCGCCTTTGCCTTTTCCTTGAGGTCGGGCGTCACCCACATGTGGTCGAGCCTACGCCCACGGTCGGATGTTTCCCAATCCTGAGCGCGGTAGCTCCACCACGTATATAGCTTTTTTGACGGGTCTACAAAATGCCGTGCAATATCCACCCAGTCTGCTGCTGCCTGAATTTCAGCCAAATGCTCAAGCTCAACCCGCGTGTGGCTAACGACATTCACCAATTGCTTGTGGCTCCAAACATCCTGTTCGAGCGGAGCTACGTTGAAATCGCCGGTCAGGATAGTTGGCTGGGTAACATTACGCGACCATTCAGCCATGCGCTTAAGGAAGCTTAATTTCTGGCCAAATTTCGAATTGACCTCACTGTCTGGAACTTCGCCGCCAGCAGGAATGTAGACATTGTCGATCCGAACACCCTTGGCTGCGTCAATGTTTAGCTCTGCGCCAACATGGCGGGCTTCGCCATTGGCTTGCCAATCTTCGACACGGCGGTTGATCAGGGGCAATTTGCTAACGATGGCGACACCATGATGCATGGGCATGCCGTTCACAACAAAATGACGATAGCCCAGTTGCCGAAACAATCCTTCGGGAAAAAGGCTGTCGATGACCTTCGTTTCTTGAAGGCACAAAACGTCCGGCGCTTCTTCCTTCAAGAACCGCTCAACGATGTCGATACGGGCGCGAACCGAGTTTATATTCCACGAGGCGATGCGAATAGTCTGGGACATAGGAATACGGCCCTAGATGGCAGAAGCCGTTGGAGCAAGCCAGTGCAGGCACATCAGCCCAAAAAAGCAAAACCCTCATCCCGGGGGCATATGGGATGAGGGCTAAGCTTGCGTTCGTCACGCGGGTATCAGCGATGATATAATTCCGAGGGCAACAGGGGGGAAACCACACGAAATCTCAACCGCTGACCATCTATTTATACGGCTGCTTTCCTGTCGTTGAGATGAACAAATAGCTATACCGCTGCAGTTTGTCGGCGCTCAGCATCGGTTCGTCGCCAGGCCTAAGATTTTCTGCGAACAGGGCGCGGGTCTTTCCATGTAAATGCGTTTTGACCGATCGGACCATTATAGTTGATGTCGCTTAGCCGAAGACTGGTCCGGTTGTTTTTTGAATCCAGCGCGACCCATCCGTTTAACGTCAGGCCGCCCGGAGCTCCGGGTTTGGCGACGAAGATCATAGTGATTGTGCCAAATTCAGGCCGTTTGGCATCGCGGACTTCAACGCTGATAATGTCATCAGTAGACGAAGGAATAACCTTGCCATAGCGAGCGAGATCCTGACCTGGGTCAAGCAACGCGGCAAGCGGACTGTTGCGGATTGGCCAACGCTGCACTTGTTTTACCTCGTAATCCACCATGGTTAGCGCGCGGCCATCGGCCACGATTAGCAACGGCACGTCCTTTTGATATTCAAAACGCACTTGGCCCGGGCGTTTTAG
>NZ_JBIKPH010000169.1:0-4098 GCF_044357595.1 Sphingorhabdus sp.
CCAATCCATAGGAAATGCGCGGATGTGTCATACCATCCACCGGTCAGGCTGTCCTGCCGCGTCATCGCCTGCTCATAAGGCAGCAACAAAGCTTCATGGCTGGTATAGAAACTGGTGCCCTTAATTTGCGGCACGGTCTCTGGCGTGATGCCACACGCCTCCATAAAGGCCAAAGCCTCGCTGATACGATCAGCCGTTTCTTTGTATTTCTGCGCCCATGGAGACCGGCCCATATAATCATGCGTCCAGGCATTGACCTGCTGCAGATTTGCATAACCGCCATTGGAAAAGGCGCGCAGCAGATTGAGCGTCGACGCTGCCTGACTATAAGCGCGGACCATGCGCGCTGGGTCGGGCTCCCGACCTTCGGCAACGAATTCAATATCGTTGATAATGTCGCCAAAATAGCTTGGCAGCTCAACGCCATTGATCGTTTCAGTCGGCGTGGAGCGCGGCTTGGCGAATTGACCTGCCATCCGGCCAAGCTTCACCACGGGAAGCTTACCAGCAAAGGTTAGCACGACTGCCATTTGCAAGATAACGCGGAAGGTGTCGCGGATATTGTCGGGGTGGAACTCGGCAAAGCTCTCGGCACAGTCGCCGCCCTGCAGCAGGAACGCCTTGCCGTCCGCAACCTTGGCGAGGTCCGCGGTCAGGTTGCGTGCTTCACCTGCGAACACCAGCGGGGGGTAATTGCGCAGCGTATGTTCTGTTGCAGCCAACGCAGCAGCGTCCTTATACACAGGCATATGAATGCCCGTCGCGTCTCTCCATCTGTCCGGCGTCCACGTCGCCATGGCGTATACTCCAACAATAATTGTTTAAAATTTGCGCCCTTTAGGCCCATTATGTTGCCATAAGCAAGCTTTTGCGGCCAATTTGCGTTGGTTTTGTAAAATGCAACTAAGCTGGCGTCATTTGTCACATTGGCGGCTAAATTCCTTGTTGGCAAATTGCTTGAAAGCCGTCTATCAGGCCGCTGAATCGCCTTAGACATGCGCCGGAATGAGCACGCATGGCCAAAGCGATAGGATTTTGAAGATATTGCGCGGACCCGTTCCGCGACGCAAAAAGGGCAGATTATGTCGACAGTCAAAAAGACAAATGGCACAGGAAAAAAGCTGACGAAGGCAGCCAGCAAGGTTAAGCCCGCAGCTCCTGTTGTGAGCGCGGCTCAGGATACAACCGAGGGTGAAGGCGTGCGTCGCCGCGATTTCATCCATATCGCAACCGTCAGTTTTGCCGGCGTTGGCGCCGCAGCGGTCGCCATGCCTTTGGTCTCGCAAATGAGCGCAAGCGCAGACGTGCTTGCGCAAGCCTCTGTTGAGTTTGACATTGCCGCAATCGAGCCTGGTCAAGCTATCAAGACCAGCTGGCGCAAGCAGCCAGTATTTATTCGCAACCTCACGCCTGCTGAAATCGAAGCGGCAAACAAGGTTGATGTGGGTTCACTACGTGACCCGCAAACACTTGCCGAGCGTACCAAGCCTGGCAAAGAAAATTGGTTGATCACGCTTGGCGTCTGCACCCATTTGGGTTGTGTGCCGCTGGGCGCCGCCTCTGGCGAAGTTAAGGGCGAATTTGGTGGCTATTTCTGCCCATGCCATGGCTCGCATTATGACACCGCCGCGCGTATTCGGAAGGGTCCAGCGCCGCTGAACCTTAACGTTCCGGAATATGCATTCCTTTCTGACACAGTCGTTAAAATCGGTTGAGGAGCTAGAACGTAATGAGCTTCCCTTGGGCACAAGAGTATAAGCCGCAGGGCACGGTATCTAAGTGGGTGGATGAACGCCTCCCCTTGCCGCGCCTCGTTTATAACGCAGTTGGCGCCGGCTATCCGGTTCCACGCAATTTGAATTATTTCTGGAACTTTGGTGTCCTTGCGGGCGTCGCGTTGGTTATACAGATTGTCACCGGCATTGTCCTTGCCATGCATTATTATGCAAGCGTGGACGGCGCTTTCAATAGCGTTGAGCACATTATGCGCGACGTGAACGCCGGTTGGTTCTTGCGGTATGCGCATATGAACGGCGCAAGCTTCTTCTTCATCGTGGTGTATATCCATATCTTCCGCGGTCTGTTCTACGGTTCATACAAAGCGCCGCGTGAAATGATCTGGTTGCTTGGTGTCACTATCTTCCTTTTGATGATGGCGACTGCGTTTATGGGCTATGTGCTTCCATGGGGCCAAATGAGCTTCTGGGGGGCGCAGGTTATCACTGGCTTCTTCTCCGCGATTCCTTTGGTGGGTGAGCCACTGCGTCAGTTGTTGCTTGGCGGCTTTGCGCCAGACCAAGCGGCTCTGAACCGTTTCTTCTCGCTGCACTATCTGATGCCGTTCGTTATTGCAGGCGTCATCATCCTGCACGTTTGGGCATTGCACATTCCTGGGTCTTCGAACCCAACCGGCGTCAGCGTAAAGGGCGAACAGGACACAGTTCCGTTCCACCCCTATTACACCGCGAAGGACGGCTTCGGCCTTGGCATCTTCTTGATCCTCTTTGTTGCAGTGACATTCTTTGCACCAAATATGTTGGGTCACCCAGATAACTATATTCCGGCGAACCCGCTTTCGACACCAGCGCATATTGTGCCTGAATGGTATTTCTTGCCATTCTACGCGATTTTGAAGGCATTCACTGTCGACTTCGGCATTCCGTTCACGGGCATCATCATTATTGAAGCCAAGTTGATGGGCGTGCTTGCGATGTTTGGTTCGATCCTGCTGTTGTTCTTCCTGCCTTGGCTGGACACGTCACCAGTGCGTTCGGGTCATTATCGCCCGCTGTTCCGCAAGTTCTTCTGGTACGGCCTGATACCAAGCTTGGTCGTCCTGACCTATTGCGGTGGCAAGCCTCCGTACACACAGTGGGTCGTGCTCAGCCAGATTGCAGCGGCATATTATTTCGCCCACTTTTTGATCATTCTGCCGATTGTTTCGCGCATTGAACGGCCGCTTGCGTTGCCGAATTCAATCACCGAAGCCGTCACTGGCAAACCGCTTCCAGCGGCTGCGTAAAACAGGGAAAGCATAATCATGGTTCGTTTAATTGCTTTTTTAGTAGGCCTGTTTTTCAGCGGCATGCTGTTGCTTGGTCTTGGGGACACCGTCGTTTCGGCGATTAAGGAGCCTGCTTTGCCCACCGTTGAAGCTGGGTTCCACGAAGAGACCTTGCCGGTCACATTCGCGCATGATGGTCCGCTTGGCAAATTTGACCGCGGTCAACTGCAGCGCGGGTTGAAGGTGTATTCCGAAGTTTGTGCGGCGTGCCACAGCCTGAAGCTGGTTGCGTTCCGCGACTTCGCCGCTTTGGGTTATTCCGAAGATCAGGTGAAGGCATTGGCCAAGGGTTGGAAAACCGAAGTGCCAAGCATTAACCCGGAAACAGGTGAGCCCGCAACACGTCCCGGCATCCCTGCCGATAAAATTCCTTCGCCATTTGCGAATGAAACTGCGGCACGTGCGGCGAACAACAATGCGCTTCCACCCGATCTCTCATTGATTACCAAGGCACGTGAAAACGGCCCTGCTTATCTGTATTCATTGCTGCTCGGTTACCGGGATCAAGCTGGCTATAAGAATGAAGAAGGCAAAGAGCTGCTGAAGGAATTCCCTGACGCAGCCACACCTCCTGGCCTTCACTTCAACCCATGGTTTGCCAATTTGAACATCGCTATGGCTAACCCAATCGCATCTGACGATTTGGTCACCTATGATGATGGTACCAAGGCAACCAGAGCGCAGATGGCGAAAGACGTCTCGGCTTTCCTAACTTGGACCGCTGAACCGAAGATGGAAAACCGCAAGAGCGCGGGTTGGGCTGCGCTCGGCTTCCTCTTAATCTTCACCATATTGGCGTTCATGTCATATCGGACCATCTGGGCCGACAAGAAGCATTGATGCCATCTAACAGATAATGGACAGGGCCGCTTTTGCGGCCCTGTCTTTTGCAAATGAGGGCGTTGACGCTTGCGCCGGATAATGGCAATAGCTGCGCTTCCAACGGCCACTTGGTCCGTCGCGGGTATAGCATAGTGGTAATGCACTAGCCTTCCAAGCTAGCTAGAGGGGTTCGATTCCCCTTACCCGCTCCA
>NZ_JBIKPH010000078.1:0-10777 GCF_044357595.1 Sphingorhabdus sp.
TGCTGAAGCTGTAAAACAGCGCTTCCTGCATCACCGTTCGCTCGCCCATCATCAGCATAACTCCCAACTACAGTTACGTTGAATCAGAACATGCTCCCCTCTTCAAGCGGAGTTTTTCAACAGAATACGCCCAATTGCGGTCGTTCAATGGCCGGTAAGCGATACCTGAAATCCGCCACCTGATATCAACCAGCTTCCGTGCCGATGTTCTGCGCAATAAGTTCTTTCAGCATCAAGGCATAAGCTGGAAAATCGGGCGGTGGTTTGTCGACAATCTTTGCCGCATCATCCATGTTCCCCGTCAGCACCAATGGCACAGATTTGATGTTGTGATTTAAGGAGTGTTTTGGTTTCATCGCAATGACGAAGGAACGAAGATGAGACCAAAACACTCTGGCCAACTGAAGGCCTCTGCCGAGCGTGTCGTGAAGGACATTCAGCGTGCAACCCAGCGGCGCATGCTGCCCGAGACTATGCGCGGCTTCCATCATTAGCATGTTAGCACCTAGGATAACATCTAGGTTGTTCCAAACAGCTTTAGACACTAAATCTGCTGCAACTAAGGATGGTCTAAAAAATGTCGCGACGTAAAGCAGTTGTTATTGGTGCGGGTATCGGCGGCATATCATGCGCCATACGATTACAAAGCCTCGGCTTTGATACGGAAATAGTTGAGGCGTTGGATGCACCCGGCGGTCGCGCATATGTGCGCAAGGTCGATGGATTTGTGTTCGACATGGGCCCGACTGTGCTTACTGTGCCCCATTTCATCGAGGAATTGTTCAGCCTGCAGCAAGACCATGCGATGCTTGGCGAGCCGGATTTTCCTGCCAGCACTTTGGACGAAAACTGCAGAATTCGGGAGGGCGTCTCGGGCGGACCGAATACCAGCAAATATGTCGAGATAGTCCCAATACTGCCATTTTATCGCATCTATTTCGACGATGGCACGTTTTTTGATTATGATGGCGATCCGATCAGCACACGTGAGCAGATCAAGCAATTGGCGCCGGAAGATCTCGCGGGATATGAAGCCTTTCATGACCAAGCCCGCGCTATTTTTCACCGCGGATTTTTGAAGCTGGGATATACCTATTTTGGAAGCCTTGGGTCGATGCTGCGCGTTGTGCCTGATTTGCTAAAACTCGGTGCGGTCCAGTCCTTGTTCGGCATGGTTAGCAAATATTTCAAGTCAGACAAAATGCGCCAAGTGTTCAGCTTTGAGCCTCTGCTGGTCGGCGGCAACCCGATGAAGGTGCCTGCGATCTATGCCATGATCCATTTTGTCGAAAAGACGTGGGGTATTCATTATGCCAAGGGAGGCACCGGCGCTCTCGTTGCAGGGCTCGTCAAGAAATTTGAGGAGATGGGCGGTCGGTTGCGGGTCAACGCACCCGTGAAGCGTATTCTGGTGGAAAATCGGACTGCTAAGGGTGTGGAATTGGAAGATGGGGAAGAGATAGCTGCGGATGTTGTGGTTTCCAACGCGGATTACGCAACCACTTACCTAAAGCTGGTCGATAAGGCGCATCGGCGGATCAACCGCGATGCGCTGGTTAAATTCCGGAAGCAGTCAATGTCGTTGATGGTGATCTATTTCGGTTATGAACGCCGCGACAATGATCCCGATTTGCGCCATCACAACATCATCCTTGGTCCACGCTATGAAGCGTTGCTCGACGAGATTTTCGAGCAAAAGGTAATGAGCCCGGACTTCTCGCAATATCTCCATATCCCGACCCTGACTGACCCGACCCTAGCTCCTCCGGGTCATCATGCTGCATATACCCTCATCCCTGTACCCAATAATGCGAGCGGCATAGACTGGGATATAGAAGGACCAAAATTGTCCACTCGGGTGCTGAGCTTCCTCGAGGAACGAGGCTATGTTCCTGACCTTGCCGCGCGTCTGAAGCATATGAGCTTCATCACGCCAGATTATTTTTCAGAAACGCTGGGTTCATATCTTGGAAACGGTTTTGGCGTTGAACCCGTCCTGACCCAGACCGCGTTCTTCCGCCCACATAATAAGTCGGAAGATGTGCACAATCTATATCTGGTAGGCCAAGGAACACAGCCGGGTGGCGGTACGCCCTCGGTGATGATGTCAGCTAAGATGACCGCACGTGAGATAGCAAGGGACTTGGGCGTCGAAGCATCGGTGATAAACGGCGTGCCGGTGCAGCGGGAAGCCGCAGCCTGACGGTTGCCTATCCGTGAGGCGGGCGACCCTTTACAGGGAACCCCGTTTTTTGAAACGCATTGCCGTTCCGCTTCGCGTCTAATGATCCCGGTGCAATGGCCAGCTAGCGGGTAAGCACGTAATGGATCAGCAGATATGTCAGCGCCATAACCCACGCTATTGTTCTGGCGGCTTGGGAGTGCGGCTTCGGCTGCGTGATTAATGGACAGGGCATCATGATCTGCATCGCTATGGGCTATCCGGACGAAGCATTCGTCGCCAATGATTTAAAGTCGCGGCGCAAGGAAAATGTCAGTTTGTCTAGCCAACTGCGTTCCTTAGGTTAATGGTAGCGTCATAGAGGCAGCGTGTTGTGTGACACAGCCCAGTGGAGGGGAAAGCGCATGAAGAAATTTGGTCCGGTTTTGGTGGCGCTTGTTATAGCTGTGCTGTTAACGCTTTTTGCAACGACCCCGCCAAGAGCAATACCTGCTAATGCCCCAGCGCAAAGCTTCTCCGCAATACGGGCCATGGCGGATGTGCGGACCATAGCAAAGAATCCGCACACCGCCGGCTCGGCCGAAAACGCAGTCGTACGCGAGCACATCATGCGCCGCATGGAAGCTCTCGGGATGGAGGTTTCAACGAGCACAGGCCTCATCGACGCCAAGGGGACAAAACGGCTCAATCACTGGAGCGGGCGCAATGACCCACCGGCTAGTTTGGTCAATTTAATCGGCATTCTCCCCGGAAAAAATCGCAGCGCGCCGTCAGTTGTTCTGATGTCGCACCATGATACAGTTTGGGGCTCACCCGGTGCCGCCGACGATACAACGGGCGTTGCTGCAAGCCTGGAAGTCCTGCGCGCAATCCGCGCCCGTGGGCAGCAGGAACGCGATCTGGTCATGCTGGTCACAGATGGCGAAGAACTTGGCCTACAGGGCGCGCGTCAATTTTGGGCTGACCATCCTTTGCGCAAAAGCGTTGGCGCCGTGATTAATATGGAAGCACGCGGTGGCGGCGGACGCACCACTTTGTTTCAAACCTCACACCAGAACGGTGCCGCAATGCAGGTCTATGCCGATGCGGTCCGTCGCCCTGGTGCCTCTTCACTTGCCGCTTTCATTTACGCAGTCCTGCCCAATGACTCCGATCTGACCCCTGTTATCAAGCATGATTACGCGGCCTATAACTTCGCCTTTATCGGGCGATCTGGCCTCTACCATTCACCAATGGCGACGCCGGACAACCTCGATCAAGGGTCATTGCAGGACATGGGTGGGCAGGTTCTCGACCTCACGGACGCGCTCCTTAAGGCCGATAAACTACCCCAAAGGACGGCTGATGCCGTGTTCTTTGACCTATTCGGTATCTTCACTGTAATCTATCCCGTTTGGCTTGGCTGGGTCATGATGATCATGGCGGCAGGCGGAATGGTTTGGGTCGTACGGCAAGACGGAACAGGCGGTCTGACGGCCGGTGCCGGACGTATGCTGGCGCTGATCTTGGGGAGCGCAGTGATACTGTTCGCGCTCAACCGCTTATCGCTTGGGCTTGCGCCCGCCAATTATTATGACCGTTTGGCCGCGATCCCTCGGCTAGAGGCTATGGTAGCGCTGGGATCGCTGGCGGCGTTTCTCGTGCTGTTTGCAACCTGGCGGTCAAGCCGCGTTGGTGTCGTAGGTGCCGCGCTGCCACTGTTTATCATCGGTCTTGCCGCGCAAGCACTGGCACCGACGGCTGCATATTTTCTGGTTCTACCGCTGTTACTCACCACGTTTGCGCTTTTGGCGCGGCACGCTGCTGTACAGATTGCTATCATGGCACTGGTTGGTGGCTATATGTTGTCGCTGGGTCATCAGTTGATGCAAGGGGTGGGGCCGACGCTTCCCTTCGCCGTCGCCCTGCCCCTCGCGTTGGCCGCTCTATCGGCACTGCCGATCTGGCCCGGCATGGAGGCTCGAAAGGCGCGTGCGATAGCCGTTGCCGCCTTGCTGGGGGCATCGTCCGTGTCACTTTGGGTCCTACTTGACGCGCCTGCGGCGAGCCGGGCTGTTTATTCCGATAGCAAGCAGTAAGAGCCCGTTTGCTGGCATAAATTCATGCTTCTGCCTGCGTTATTGTTTACGGCACCCGCTTTTGCAGACGATGGGCAGAACCTCATTAATAGCAACCGGAAAGCGTCATGAGGCGCGTCTCGGCCTTGTCGATGGCGCGGTGGCTTGGAACGGTCCCGGACTAAGACAGTTTCTCAAACGTAAGTCCGGCATGCGCTTTGAGCCGATCGATTAGCCTGTCGCCCAAAATCGTCGCTGGTGTCCAAAAGCCCCCCGCGACCGTGTCAGGCACATCTTTGGCAAGGCATGCGGCAGCCTGCGACAGCATCTTGGCGGTTGATCCATAGCCAGGATCGCGGTCCCCCGTAACGCGGCACCGGATGGTTTCGCCCTGCGCAGTTGACCCAAGGAAAACGATGTCAAACCCGCCCTCCAACTGTGCCTTTTCGGTCGGTCCTTCGCCAGGCTTTGGAAGAACAAAATTTTCGAGCAACCAACGGATTGGCGGCACTGCCAGACCAATCATAAGGGCATTCACGCCCCAACTCGTCGCGCGAGCCATCCGCTTACCCTTCGCGCCCTGACCCGTTGCCACAGCTTCCTCATAAGTGAATTCGGCACCATAATTATTGTGACCCAGAGCGTTCGACCGATGCACTATCCGTGTGTTGATGCCCGCCATGACGAAGGGGGCAATCCAGCCACCATAGACATTGTCATAGGCAATCTGCACATCGGGTTGCGGAACAAAAAAGCCGTGGTCCGGTGGGCACAGGCTATAAGGGTCTTTAAGCTCGCGACGCAAATCGGCATCGCTTACTGCTTCTTTGACCATGTTAATCATGCTCGCGATCGTGCCACCTGAGGCCCCACCCTTCATATTTGCAACCCGCATATTGATGCGGTCACATGTTTGGCCGAATTGTTCCAACGCATTGCGCTGCAGAAAATGAACGCCCAGATCGGACGGGATAGAGTCAAAGCCACAGCAATGCACAATTCTTGCACCGCTTTTTGCAGCATCGGCCTTGTGCCGTAATTGCATCTTGCGTATCCACTGGGGCTCCCCGGTCAGATCGCAATAGTCGGTGCCCGTTGTGGCGCAAACCTGCACCAGCAAATCGCCATAAAGCGCATATGGACCAACGGTTGACATGACAACCTTCGTCTGTGCGCACATCTGCCGCAATGAGCCTTCATCCGCAGAGTCCGCAACGATCATTTCGATCCCCGATAATCCTATCGTATCGCTGACCTGTTGAAGCTTCGTGCGCGAACGCCCGGCGATCGCCCAAACAATGGATCCATCCGCAAACTGCGTATGCATATAGCGCGTGATGATCTGGCCAACGAAACTTGTAGCCCCATAGACAATGATGTCGAATTTCTTGTCAGCCATTTTTTCCTACCGCAGAAATGAATTTAGAATTGACGTCCATCATAGAAAATTCAGCGCTGATGGCTGCGTACAATATTGAAGATTTGGTCATATCATTGGAATGGACGTTAGGCGGAGAGGGCGCAATGTTGCAAGCGCCGATATTCGCGTGTCTGCCGCGCGTTCAATGCTCTAAATGTTTCGGCGGCTCTCGTTAGGCGCTCCAAAGCCCCCAGTCATAGCCACTTTGGAACCCATCTTTTAGCCTTTATGCCTTATGACGCGGCGCTTTTTTGGTCTCGCTCCATTCCCGAAGCATGACAGGCGCTGTGCGTTGCATTTCGGCATATTGATCAGCCGTGCCGATGTTGCACGCAAGCTCAAGCCGGTGGCCATTGGGGTCAAAGAAATAAATGGACTGGAATATGCCGTGACATGTCGGGCCAATCACCTCAACGCCCCGCCCCTCAATATGTGCCTTGGCGGCCAGCAGCGCGTCAAGGTCCGCAACCTCAAACGCAATATGCTGCACCCAATCTGGCGTATTGGGGTCTTTGCCCATGTCGGGCTGGTTCGGCAATTCGAAGAAGGCGATGACATTGCCCGCGCCGCAATCCAAAAAGACGTGCATATAAGGGTCATATTCGCCCGTGGACGGCACATGGTCCTCAGAAAAGGCTGTGGTGAACGCCATGCCCAAGACGTCCGCATACCAGTCCACAGTCGCCTTGGCGTCCTTGCAGCGATAGGCAACATGGTGGATCCGTTCGAGTTTCACGGGCGCAGTCATGCGACTGGCTCCACAACTTGCAGCGCGCCGCGTTCAATTTGGTCGCGCTCGATGCTTTTGAACAAGGCGGTGAAATTGCCTTCGCCAAAGCCTTCGTCCTTCTTGCGTTGGATGAATTCGAAAAACACTGGCCCAATCATGATCTGCGAGAATATCTGCAGCAACAACCGCGGTTCGCCGTCTTCTGTGGACCCATCGAGCATGATACCGCGCGATTGGAGGGCATCGACTGGCTCACCATGGCCGGGCAAGCGTTCCTCCAACATGTCATAATAGGCTTTGGGCGGTGGTGGCGCGAAGGGCGTGCCAAGCGCCTTCAGACGGTCCCAGCAGGCGGGCAAATCATCGCAGGAAAAGGCGATGTGTTGAATACCTTCGCCATTGTAGGCGCGCAGATATTCCTCAATCTGTCCGCCGCCGGCCTTACCCTCTTCATTCAACGGAATGCGGATCTTGCCGTCCGGCGCGGTCATCGCACGGCTGGTGAGACCCGTATATTCACCCTTAATGTCGAAATAGCGGATTTCGCGGAAGTTGAAGACGCGCTCGTAAAAACTGCACCAATGCGCCATCCGTCCGCCATAGACATTATGCGTTAGGTGATCGATGATCTTGAAACCCGCGCCCACAGGATTGCGGTCCACACCGGGGAGATAATCAAAGTCGATATCATAGATCGACAATGCATCACCATAACGATCGACGAGGTAAATCATCGCCCCGCCAATGCCGCGGATGGCGGGCAGCCGAAGCTCCATTGGGCCAGTACGCGTTTCAACCGGATCGGCACCACGCGCAATCGCTGCGTCATAGGCAACGCGCGCGTTCTTCACGCGAAACGCCATGCCGCAGGCCGACGGGCCATGTTCAGCCGCAAAATACGCCGCCGGGCTTTTGGGTTCATAATTGGCGATCAAGTTAATCTCACCCTGCCGCCACAGGTCGACGTCCTTCGACCGATGCCGCGCAATCCGGCTAAATCCCATGCGTTCGAATACGGGTTCCAGTAGGCCCTTTTCCGGTGCGGAAAATTCGATAAATTCGAACCCATCAAGACCCAACGGGTTATCAAACACATCGGTCATGATCACGCTCCTGTCAAACTGGTTACATTTGCAATCAAATTAGACAATCACGTCGCTCAAGTCAATGCGGCGATGGCTTAGGGTCAGGACCACTTAAATCCACCTTCGCGGTTTGAGGCCATTTTGTTCAGTGCAAGGCGGCAAAGCGCAGGCTTAGTGGTTCTAAGTCTAGCTTTGCCAACGCGGCAATGGACAAAATGGGTCAAATCCGAAGGACGCCAAAATGGCTTCCATCTCAAAGCAAAATGCCCTTGCAGGCAGAATGACTGCCAGCGGCAGACATTTCACTTCGATATCTTTGCCATTTTGACGCCGCGAAGGTGGATTTAAGTGGTCCTGACCCTAGGTAAAATGCAGGCGCCTATATTTGCCACGGAAGTACAATAACGGATCGCGGCGGGGTTCAAAACTCGCCTTTTCCACACGGCCAACCAAGATAAAATGATCGCCAGCCTCATAGAGCGCGTGCCGTTTGCATTCGAAGATACCCAGCGAGCTTGGCAATATGGGGGCACCATATTCGCCCACTTCCCATCGCGTCCCTGAGAAGCGATCCTCACTTTTTCCGGCAAACAGGTTGGATACTGGCTGCTGCCCGATTTGCAGGACATTGACGGCAAATGCGTCAATTGCGCGCAGCGTTTCGGCGCTGCCCGAATTGTTGGCGATGCAGACCAGCAACAAAGGCGGATCAAGCGAAACGCTCGTGAAGCTATTGGCTGTCAAGCCCACCGGAAGTCCGTCAAGCGTATGCGCGGTAATGATGGTCACACCGGTGGCAAAACAGCCCATGGCATCGCGCAACGTGCGCGCATCTGATCCTGAACGATATTCCGGAATGAAGCGCGGCTGTTTGCGTTCCAGAAAGTCGATGAGCAGCCCGTTAAAAGCTTCTGCGCGTTCGGCCACAATCAACAGGCCACCACCATCAACATCAATGGCTTCTGCATTTGGCAAAGCTTCGATAAAACCGGGCTGTGCTGTTTCGGGGTCAATACGTCCCAAGGCACCACGAATGATCAGCGAGGGCAACGCGATATGCGATGCGGCTTCCGTCAAAGCGTCGCCAATGTCATGGGCATCAAAGGCGGAAAATATGGTATTGTCATAATCCGCTTGATTCAAACCCTGCCCCAAAGCTGCTGACATATGATCTGCCGCCGCACGCACAGATCCTGGGGCATGGCCCGCAGGCGGATCCACCAAAATCAGCCCCGATGCGAGGGTCGCGGCTTCCTCCGCCAGCGCCATGGTCGCAATCCACGCGCTGTGTGAAGCTGCGATGACGACAGGACGCGTGCGCATCTGGCCAAGAACGGCGCGCAAATCTTCGACATAGGCATTGAAGTCATACCGGCCATCGGCGGGCCACTCGCTGCCGCCATGGCCGCGCAGATCGACGTTGATCACATGGCGTCCGGCCTGCTCAAGCGCAATCGCCACATCCTCCCACATTTTGCGCGTTTGGCCAAAACCATGCAGCAGAACAATGGACGGATCATCGGCAGAACCAATATCGTCGGCCTCAAGCCTGATGCCTGCAAAACCTTTAAATTCTCTCACATAACGTAGCGACATTCGCCCAAATTCCAATTTCTGTTTAGGGTGTCATTTTCCCGATCACTCGTGGACGTCAACCGCCCATCGCGCAATATTTTATGCGCGATCGGTGGAAATGACTGCCATCGTAATACGCGAAATGCAGACGAGTTTTCCCGCCTCATCCTCGATGCGAATGGACCAGATTTGCGTCGTCCGCCCAATTGATTCCGATGTCGCTGTGGCAAAAACAAAGCCATCTTTGACAGGACGGATGTGGTTGGCGTTGATTTCCATGCCCACGGTCGCAAATTTGCTTGGATCGACTGTCATTGCGGCGGCCGTGGAGCCCACCGTTTCGGCCAAGACTACCGATGCGCCGCCATGCAACCGCCCATAAGGCTGCTTCGTGCGCTCATCGACGGGCATGCGCGCCTTGATCCAATTGTCACCATAGCCAATAAATTCGATGCCGACAAAACCGGGCATGCAATTTGCGCCGCTTGCGCTGAGCGCCGCAAGATCAAGCTTTTCGTCAAACCATATAGACATATAATCTCCATGCGCGAAGCAACAGAAACTGTCTAGGGTAACTTGCCTTTATAAACCGAGTGCGCGTTTGATTTCGGCCCAATCGACGAGCTTGAAATTCTGCGTTTCGGGCATGTTATCGCCGTCCTGCACTACGAATAGCCCGCCTGAAAAATTAGGTCCAAAATCGCCGAGCATCAGCTCGATACCATCGGTTTCCTGAACGCCATCAATTGCCCCGTCATATATGCGAAAACGGCCAACATAAGTGGCCTCGGGCAGTTTATAGACGGCATAGGCATTGTCGCCTTGGCTAGATACAATGACATAGCCGCCATCGGTGCCGGATGGTGCCAAGGCAACGCCTTCTGCATCCATCACGATTTGCTTGCCGTCTGCCTTGGCAATCGCCTTCGGGACGTTCGCACCATCGGGCGCGGCGTCAAATTTCCAAAGGCCGACATCTTCTTCGGCCACGTATAAAATTCCGGTGCGGTCATCGACGACGCAGCCTTCGGACTGGGTGCCCAATTTCATGCTGCGCACGACTTTGCCACTGGGTATCGCAGTGTTCAAGTCAATCGCAACCTGATCAATCCGGCCATCCTTCAACACAACAAAGCCGAACAATGCCTTGTCGCTAGCGCGCTGCCACAGGCACATGCCATAGGCCTCGCCAGGCCCCACAGGGAGCGTCACCAGAGGCACTAATGTCTTGGCGGAAGTATCCAGCCGGAACAACGCCATTTGCGCCTGCGCAAGCTCCTGACGGTCGCTGGCCGCCACGATGACGCCGATGCTGCCGCCTACATCGCGCAGATCAACATTGTTGAGCCTAGGCGACGGCGTAAAGCCGACCTGACGCCCTTGCAGGTCATAGACATGAATGCCCGCACGCTTGTCGGTGCCTATGATCAGGCTTTGTGCCGGATTTGCGGCATTACGCCATATCGCAGGATCGTCCGCCGCATCCTCCATCGTCGCAACGGGCTGCGTCTCCAATTTGGCTGTCACTAAAGCCGTGGGCAGTGGGCTCATCGCCGGCTGCGTCGAAACGCAACCGGCAAGGAGCAATGGCAAAACAAGGCGCAGATTGCGCATTAGAAGTTTACGCGGATACCACCTGAATAGCGGCGGCCGAAGCGTTCCCATTCAATCGTGTAGCGGCTTGAAAATGGCGTCGGAACGCCCTGCGCAGTCAAGATGTTAGACGGA
>NZ_JBIKPH010000079.1:0-10694 GCF_044357595.1 Sphingorhabdus sp.
GCAGAAGCCGTAAAGGCGTTCAACGCACTGCTTGCCTAATCGCGCTGTCATCGCTAAAGGCCGCGTCCAACGGCACGTTTTTGCGTGCCTGCTCTTTCCATCTGTCAAGCGAGTGCACTCATGAAAATCAACGCGGTTGAAATCAAGCCGGGTAACATTCTGGAATATGAAGGCGGCCTATGGCGCGTCGTAAAGACCGCGCATACCCAACCGGGTAAGGGCGGCGCATATATGCAGGTAGAACTCAAAAATCTCCGTGATGGTCGCAAAAACAATATCCGTTTTCGTTCGGCGGAAAGCGTTGAAAAAGTGCGCCTTGACCAGAAAGATTTCCAGTTTCTTTATGCCGAAGGTGACAATTTGGTGTTCATGGACAAGGAAACCTACGATCAGGTAACGTTGCCAAGCGACCTTTTGGGCGATGCTGCGGCGTTCCTGCAGGATGGCATGGACGTTGTTATGGAAATGTATGACGATGAAGCGCTTTCCGTGGCTTTACCTGACCATATCGAAGCAACGGTCGTTGAAGCAGATGCCGTGGTTAAAGGCCAAACAGCATCCTCCAGTTACAAGCCTGCAATTCTCGATAATGGCGTGCGCGTGATGGTGCCGCCGTTCATTAGCTCGGGCACGCGGATCGTGGTGGATGTGTATGAACGGGAATATGTCCGGAAGGCTGATTAATGCCTGCATTAACCGGTCTTTTGACCATCATGGAAAAAGCCGCCCGTAAAGCGGGTGGAAAGCTTCGCCGCGATTTTGGCGAAATCGAACATTTGCAGGTGTCGCAAAAGGGACCTGCCGATTTTGTTTCCAAGGCCGATGAACGCGCCGAAGATACGATTTTTCGGGAACTCGAAATCGCACGTCCCGATTGGGGCTTTTTGATGGAAGAAGGCGGCGAGATTGCTGGCGCCGAGGGCAAGCCTCGCTTTATCGTCGACCCGCTCGACGGCACGAGCAACTTTCTTCACGGCATCCCGCATTTCGCGATTTCGATTGCTGTGCAAGATCCAAAGCCCGACGGTTCTGGCTGGGGTGATATTTTTGCAGGCCTCGTGTACAATCCGATTACGGATGAAAGCTTTTGGGCGGAACGGGGTAAGGGTGCTTGGTTAGGCAATCGTCGTTTGCGAGTTTCGGCACGCCGGCAATTAAATGAAGCGTTAATTGCGACGGGAACCCCATATAAGGGGCATGGCGATTTTGACGAATGGGCCAAGATTTTTGGCGCGATTGGTCCTTCGGTCGCGGGTATCCGGCGCTTTGGTGCTGCCAGCCTTGATCTGGCTTGGCTCGCCGCTGGTCGCTATGATGGCTTTTGGGAAAGTGGCTTGTCACCTTGGGATACGGCTGCAGGATGCTTGTTGGTGCGCGAAGCTGGCGGCTTTGTAACTGACTATCGCGGGCGCAGCCCGCACATAGCAGATGTTCAGGTTTTGGCGGCAAATGACATCCTACATAGCAAGCTACACAAGCTGTTGGTCGGCGCCATAAAATAAACCATGAAAATGTTAGAAAAAATGCCGATTCTTGGCCTTGCAGGTCAGGTTTCTTCTGCCTAAAAGCGCCGCATCTTACGGGGTTCGGAAGCGAGTCTGATATGACTGATTTGTCGCAATATTTGCCTATACTGCTTTTCCTCGTGGTGGCGCTCGGTTTGTCGTCGGCATTTGTGTTTTTGCCTATGGGTGTGTCTCGGTTGACGGGCACACATAAGCCGACTGAAGCGAAGCTGACGGAATATGAGTGTGGATTTCCGGCGTTCGAAGATTCGCGGAGCCAGTTTGATGTCCGCTTCTATCTCGTAGCCATCCTGTTCATCATTTTTGACCTTGAAGCCGCCTTTTTGTTTCCCTGGGCAGTTAGCCTGGGTGAAACAGGTTGGATTGGTTGGGGCACAATGATGCTGTTCCTGTTCGAACTGGTCATTGGATTTATTTATGCATGGAAAGTGGGAGCACTCGAATGGGAGTAGTCACACCAGCACTTTCGGATGTGCAAACGCCCGATGCAGACTTCTTCAAGGATATTGAAAGCGAAGTGAACGACAAGGGTTTTGTCGTTTCCTCCGCGGAAGATCTGTTTAATTGGGCACGCACTGGTTCCTTGTGGCCAATGACCTTTGGCCTTGCATGCTGCGCCGTAGAGATGATCCACGGATATATGCCGCGTTATGACTTTGAACGCTTTGGCATAGCGCCACGCGCGTCACCACGTCAGTCCGACGTGATGATTGTGGCTGGGACGCTGTGCAACAAAATGGCACCTGCCTTGCGCAAGGTTTACGACCAAATGTCTGAGCCGAAATATGTCATTTCCATGGGCAGCTGCGCCAATGGTGGTGGTTATTATCATTATAGCTACAGTGTTGTGCGCGGTTGCGACCGTGTTGTGCCCGTCGACATCTACGTGCCAGGATGCCCTCCGACCGCAGAAGCATTGTTGTACGGTATCATGCAGCTGCAGCGCAAAATCCGCCGGACAGGAACCATTGAACGGTGACCCATTCCGCACCTTTGATTACCACGCCTGATGGCACGGTAGATTCTATCTCAAAAGCACTAGGTAAATATCTGGTTTCTATTGAAGAAGCCAATAATGAAATTGCTGTGCATATTCATCGCGATGCGCTGGTGGAGTGCATGATTAAGCTGCGTGACGAATGCGCATATCAGCAGTTGATGGAAATCGCTGGCGTTGATTGGCCTGATCGCGATCCCCGGTTTGAGGTTGTATATTGCCTGTTGAGCCTGACTAAAAACCACCGCATCCGCGTTCATCTTGTGACGAATGAAGATCAGCCAGTTCCGTCGGTTACGGGCATCTGGCCTGTTGCCGGATGGTTGGAGCGCGAAGTGTTCGACATGTATGGTGTGCTATTCTCGGGCAATAGGGATTTGCGCCGAATTTTGACAGATTATGGCTTTGCAGGGCACCCGCAACGCAAGGACTTCCCATTATCTGGCTATGTCGAACTGCGCTATTCCGAAGAAGAAAAACGCGTGAAATATGAGCCAGTCCAACTGGCGCAGGATTTCCGGAATTTTGATTTTCTCTCGCCATGGGAAGGCGCGGATTATATCCTGCCGGGCGACGAGAAAACCGGCGAGGGTGCTGGCAACGCTGCGCCACCGCCTACACCCAAAACGACGGATACAGCGACACAGACTGGCGCTGGTAAAGCTGCGAACAAGGAAGCCGTTAAACGCAGTGTTCGGAAGCCCAAGGCGACGGGAGACAAGGCATGAGTATGCAGCAAGATCTCGCGCCGACCACTGGCGATGACGTCATCCAGAACTACACGATTAACTTCGGGCCACAGCACCCCGCAGCGCACGGCGTTTTGCGTTTGGTGATGGAGTTAGACGGTGAAATTGTCGAACGGCTTGACCCGCACATCGGCCTTTTGCATCGCGGCACGGAAAAGCTGATCGAGTATAAGACCTATTTGCAGGCTTTGCCCTATTTTGACCGTTTGGATTACGCGTCGCCAATGGCTATGGAGCATAGCTATGTGCTTGCTGTGGAGAAGCTGCTGGACTTGGAAGTGCCGATCCGCGCGCAATATCTGCGGGTGTTGTTCGCCGAGCTGACACGGATAAAGAACCATACGCTCAATATTGCGCACCATATCATTGACGTTGGTGCGATGACACCGCCCTTGTGGCTGTATGAAATTCGCGAAGACATCATGGGCTTTTATGAACGGGCGAGCGGCGCTCGTATGCATGCGGCTTGGTTCCGTCCGGGCGGCGTGCATCAGGATGTTCCGTTGAAGCTGCTGACCGACATCGCTGAATGGCTGGATGATCGCATGCCGCGACTGTTTGAAGACGCTATGTCGCTTGTTGTCGACAACCGTATTTTTAAGCAGCGCAACGTCGATATCGCGATTGTTTCGAAGGAAGACGCCATAAAATGGGGCTTTTCCGGCCCGATGATCCGTGGTGCGGGCATCCCGTGGGATATCCGCAAAAGCCAGCCTTATGACGTCTATGACCGGATGGAATTCGATATTCCAGTCGGCACGCGCGGCGATTGTTACGACCGGTTCATGGTGCGCGTTGAAGAAGTCCGCCAATCGGTCCGCATTATGAAACAATGCTTGCAACAAATGCCAGAAGGTCCGGTTTGCAGCGATGATCGTAAGGTCGTTCCGCCCAAGCGGGCCGAGATGAAACAGTCGATGGAAGCGTTGATCCATCACTTCAAACTCTACACCGAGGGCTTCAAAGTACCAGCAGGCAGCGTCTATGTCGCCACCGAAAGCCCCAAGGGCGAATTCGGTGTCTATTTGGTCGCCGATGGCAGCAATAAACCCTATCGCTGCAAAATTCGGCCCACGGCATTTTCGCATCTCCAAGCGATGGATTTCATGACCCGCGGGCACATGCTCGCGGATACGACCGCCATATTGGGCGCGCTCGATATCGTGTTCGGTGAGTGTGATCGCTGATGACACGCGAGCTTATGTTTCTGGTATCCGCTGCCATGGGGTCGGTCGCGTTGGTTGCCGCCTATCTGTATCTTTTTCATGCTGAGATTTCGGCAAAGGAAGTTGGGTCGACCGCGGCCGCGATGATCTTTGGGGCATATATTGGACGGATTTGGGGACGGAAAGAAGCACATGGCTGACCCATTTTTTCGCGAATTTCCCAACGTTTCCGCTGCTGCATTGTCACAGGGAAGGTCCGTCCAATGAGCGCCCACCTCGCAACCGTGCAGCAGATGATTGCTTACTATAATGCACAAGATGCAGACGCATATGTGTCGTTAATGACGGATGATGCTGCCGAGGCGGTGTATCGCGGGGCCGTTGTTCGCGACGGGAAAGAGGGTGTTCGTTCGGGATTGAAGGCAATGTTTGCTGAATTCCCGGAGAATAGGGCAGAGATTGTGGCGAGCTATGCTTTAGGCGATTACGCTGTGTTGTACGAAAAAGTGTATCGTTCGGAATCGTCCGAACCCTTTGATGTCATGTCGATTTACAGTTTTGATGGCGACAAAGTGTCGCGCGTGGAGTTTGTCCGCTAATGGCTGGTGCAGTGCATATCCCTGATGAAGCTGCAACCCGCGCCAAGTGGGGCGGTTTTGCCTTTTCGCCAGCGTATAAGGCGAAGGCAGATATCTTCATCGGCCGTTATCCCGCGGGGCGTCAGCAATCTGCAGTGATGGCGCTGCTTGATCTGGCGCAACGTCAGGTGGGCGAAGAAACGCAGACCCAGGGCTGGTTGCCAGTGCCGGTAATCGAATATGTCGCAAGCTATCTAGGCATGCCGTATATGCGGACCTATGAGGTTGCGACCTTTTACACGATGTACAATCTCGCCCCAGTGGGCCGTTTTCATGTGCAAATATGTGGCACGACGCCATGCATGCTGCGCGGGTCGGATGACATAATCGCGGCTTGCAAGAACCGCGGACTGGTCAAGGGTGGAACAACGCCCGACGGGCTGTTCACGCTGAACGAAGTTGAATGCATGGGTAACTGTGCATCAGCGCCGATGGTTCAGATCAACGACGATAATTACGAAGATCTCGATTATGACAGCATGACTGCTATCCTGAGCGATCTCGCAGAGGGCAAGCAGCCGAAGGTTGGCACGCAGTTGCCTGGTCGCCACACGGTTGAGCCTTATGGTGGCGCAACCACCTTGCAGGCGATGGTTGACAAGAACCATGATTATCGGGGCGAGTATTGATGGAATATCTCCCACTCATCGGCGTTCTCGTCGCTGCGTTCGTCGCGTGGAGATTGCTTAAGGGCATCATAAAGCTTGCCGTCATCGGGTTGCTCATCGCGGGCGCCGTATGGTTTCTTCTTGGAGGTTTGGGCTGATGCTCGCTGACAAAGACCGCATTTTTACCAATCTATATGGCTATCAGGATTTCGTCCTGAAAGCGGCGCAGAAACGTGGCGATTGGGACAAAACCTCTGCCTTGATGAAGATTGGGCAGGACGCGATTATTGAGGAAGTGAAAGCCTCTGGCCTGCGCGGTCGCGGCGGTGCTGGCTTCCCCACGGGTATGAAGTGGAGCTTCATGCCAAAAGCGCCAACGCCAGAGCGTCCAAATTTCCTTGTCATCAACGCCGATGAGTCCGAGCCCGGCAGCTGCAAGGACCGCGAAATCATCCGGCATGATCCGCATAAGCTAATCGAGGGCGCGCTGATCGCTGGCTTCGCCATGCGCGCGCGTGCTGCCTATATCTACATTCGCGGTGAATATATTTTTGAAGCAAAGGTTCTGGAACAGGCTGTTGCTGAGGCATATTCAGCGGGCTTACTCGGCAAGAACGCCGCCAAGTCCGGTTATGACTTCGACGTCTTTGTCCATCGCGGCGCTGGTGCATATATCTGCGGCGAAGAGACCGCGATGATCGAGAGCCTTGAAGGCAAAAAGGGTCAGCCCCGTTTGAAACCGCCGTTTCCGGCAGGTGCAGGGCTTTACGGTTGCCCCACCACGGTCAACAATGTCGAAAGTATCGCGGTGGTGCCAACGATCCTGCGGCGCGGTGCGGCTTGGTTCAAAAGTTTTGGTCGTGAGAACAACCATGGCACGAAACTGTTCCAAATCTCTGGCCATGTTGAAAAGCCATGCGTCGTCGAAGAAGAAATGGGCATTTCTTTCCGCGAGCTGATTGAGAAGCATTGTGGAGGCATCAGAGGCGGTTGGGATAATCTCTTGGCTGTCATCCCAGGCGGGTCGTCAGTGCCATTGGTACCTGCTGCGATGATGATGGACGTGCCAATGGACTTTGACGGCTGCAAGGCTGTCGGTTCCGGGCTAGGCACCGCGGCGGTCATCGTGATGGACAAGTCCACCGATATTGTGCGAGCAATTTCTAGGCTGTCCTATTTCTACAAGCATGAAAGCTGCGGCCAATGTACGCCCTGCCGTGAAGGCACAGGCTGGATGTGGCGCGTGATGGAAAAGATGCGCACCGGCAATGCTGAAATAGGTGATATCGATACTTTGTACGACGTCACCAAACAGGTTGAAGGCCACACCATCTGCGCGCTTGGCGACGCGGCGGCTTGGCCAATTCAGGGGCTGATCAAGCATTTCCGCCCCGAGATGGAGCGGCGCATTCATGAAGCCAAAGGCGACAATATGCTGGAGGCGGCGGAGTAAAAATGCCTAAAGTCACCGTAGACGGTTTAGAAATCGAAGTCCCTGCAGGCGCGACAGTGCTTCAGGCATGCGAAATGGCGGGGAAAGAAATACCGCGCTTTTGCTATCATGAACGGCTGTCCATCGCGGGTAACTGCCGGATGTGCCTGGTCGAGATTGCCCCCGGGCCACCTAAACCACAGGCATCGTGCGCGTTGCCCGCCACCGAAGGCCAAATTATCCGCACCGATACGCCAATGGTCAAAAAGGCGCGTGAAGGGGTGATGGAGTTTCTGCTCATCAACCACCCGCTCGATTGCCCTATTTGCGACCAAGGTGGGGAATGCGATTTGCAGGACCAAAGCGTTGCTTATGGTCGCGGTGCCTCGCGCTTTGAGGAAAATAAGCGCGCAGTTACTGAAAAATATATGGGTCCGTTGGTTAAAACAGCGATGACGCGCTGCATCCAGTGCACACGCTGCGTCCGTTTTGCAGAAGAAGTCGCGGGCATTGAAGAAGTCGGCGCGATTGGTCGCGGCGAAAATATGCAGATTACGACCTATCTTGAGCACGCCATGCAAAGCGAGCTTTCGGGTAATGTGGTTGATCTGTGCCCTGTGGGAGCCTTGACGTCGAAGCCTTATGCTTTTGAAGCGCGTCCTTGGGAACTTAAGAAGACGCCCAGCATCGATGTGATGGATGCTGTCGGCACCAACATTCGCCTTGATAGCCGGGGCAGGGCCGTGCTGCGCGCGTTGCCGCGCATCAATGACGATGTGAACGAAGAATGGGCATCGGACAAAACCCGTCATGCGGTTGACGGCCTTACGCATCGCCGCTTGGACAAGCCATATATCCGCAAGGACGGTAAACTTGTCGCGGCAAGCTGGGTTGAGGCATTTGATGCGATCAAAGCCCATTGGGCCGGCGAAGCTGCTGTATTGGCTGGTGATCAGGTTGATTGCGAGACTATGTTCGCAGCGCGCGCATTGGCGGGCGCGTCGATGCTTGAAGGGCGTCAAACTGGCCTAGCCTATGACACATCCTCGCTTTCGGCGGTGAACTTCAACACGACAATCGCGGGCATTGAAAATGCTGACGTCATCCTGTTAGTTGGAAGCGACTTGCGGCGTGAAGCACCATTGGTGAACACGCGTATTCAAAAGGCAATCCGAAAGCGCGGTGCAAAGGTCTTTGCGATCGGGCCAGTGACGGACCTGACTTATAAGGTTGAGTGGCTGGGCGATGACCTGAGCGCGCTTACAAAGGTGCCCAAGGTCCTTACCGATGCGTTGAAGAATGCGGAGCGTCCTGCAATCATCGTAGGCGGCGGTGCGTTGCGCTACGCAGGCGTGCATGGGGCGGCGTTGGCGTTTGCCAAAAAGTTCAAACTGGTGCGTGATGGCTGGAACGGATTTAACGTCCTGCATTTTGCAGCGGCGCGCATGGGCGGGCTGATGTTGGGCTATGCGCATGACGGCGGCATCAAGAAGCTGGCGGCAGCATCGCCCACGCTGGCATTCTTCCTCGGCGCGGATGAGGTCGATTACAGCCTGTTTAGTAATACGTTTAAGGTCTATGTCGGCCATCATGGTGACAATGGCGCGCATCATGCTGACGTCATTTTGCCAGGTGCTGCCTATTCCGAGAAATCTGGTACTTATGTGAATCTAGAAGGCAGAGTGCAGCGCGGAGAGCGTGCCGTATTCCCGCCTGGCGATGCACGTGAAGATTGGGCGATATTCCGGGCACTGTCCGTCGCATTGGGCAAGCGCTTGCCGTTCGACAGTGTCGACGCGTTGCGCGCCGAAATGGCAAAGGCGGTGCCGGCGCTTGGTGTTGAGGGTCTCGCCAATTATGGTTGGAACGAACCGTCGCTTTCGGCGGAAGTTAATGGCAAAATTGCCGATTATCCAATCAAGGATTTTTATCTGACGAACGCCATCTGCCGCGCGTCTGAAACGATGCGGAAATGCTCTTCGGAGCTGGTGCACGGAACGCAGGTTTTGGAGGCGGCGGAATGACCTCCTTCTTCCAAAATTTGGGCATGGGTTATGACGCCGCCTGGTTTACGGCGACCATCGCGGGGATCCTCCTGATTGCTCTGCCGTTGATGTTAGCCGTGGCGATGATCATTTATGCGGAACGTAAATTATGGGCCGCATTTGCCCTTCGCAGAGGTCCAAACGTGGTTGGGCCCTTTGGTGTCCTGCAATCTTTTGCAGATGGCCTTAAGGTTTTCCTGCAGGAAACGATTATTCCAAGCGCGTCAAACCGCGGCCTGTTCCTGATCGCGCCCATCATCACCTTCACCGTGGCTTTGATGGCATGGGCAGTCATTCCGTTTGCCTATGGCGTCGTGTTGGCGAATATCAATGTAGGCTTGCTCTACATCCTAGCGATCAGCAGCTTGGGCGTTTATGGCGTCGTGATTGCGGGCTGGGCTTCCAACTCCAAATATCCATTTTATTCGGCGATGCGCGCCGCCGCGCAAATGATATCCTATGAAGTCTCTATTGGGTTCATACTGATTTGCATTGTTTTGTGGGCTGGCACATTCAACATAGGCGGCATTGTAGAAGGCCAGCGTGGGCATGTCTTTGGCTTCATCAACGCCTATGCCTTCAACCCGTTGCTATTCCCAATCGCGGTGATGTTCCTCATCAGCTCAATGGCGGAAACCGCACGTGCGCCGTTCGATTTGACCGAAGCGGAAAGCGAATTGGTTGCCGGTTATCAGACCGAATATTCCTCCATGGCCTTCGCTTTGTTCTGGCTTGGTGAATATGCAAACGTCCTTTTGATGTGCGCGCTCAATGCGATACTTTTCTGGGGCGGATATTTGCCACCGGTTGATTGGGCGCCTCTTTATCTTGTTCCCGGTATTATCTGGTTCTTTGCCAAAATCCTGTTGATGTTCTTCATCTTCGCATGGGTGAAGGCGACCGTGCCGCGTTACCGCTATGACCAATTGATGCGTCTTGGTTGGAAAGTTTTTCTACCAATCTCGCTGTTCTGGGTCTTTTTGGTGAGCGGCTATCTTATGTTCACAGGACATTTCGCATGACCAGTATCGCCCATCTCATCAAAACCTTCACCTTGTGGGAATTCGTCAAGGCGCATTGGCTAACCTTGCAATATTTCTTTAAGCCAAAGGCGACGATCAATTATCCGTTTGAAAAGAACCCATTGAGCCCGCGTTTTCGCGGTGAACATGCCTTGCGTCGTTACCCCAATGGCGAAGAACGGTGTATTGCGTGCAAGCTGTGCGAGGCTGTGTGTCCGGCACTTGCCATTACCATTGAGTCCGAACCACGCGACGACGGCAGCCGCCGCACGACGCGCTACGACATAGACATGACCAAATGCATTTACTGCGGTTTTTGCCAAGAGGCATGTCCCGTAGACGCTATCGTTGAAGGGCCAAATTTCGAATTCGCAACAGAAACGCGAGAAGAATTGCTGTATGATAAAGCCAAGCTCCTCGACAATGGCGCAAAGTGGGAGCGGGCAATCGCCGCGAACCTTGCTGCCGATGCACCCTATCGTTAAGGGCGGCGCATCGTGATCCAGCTCAT
>NZ_JBIKPH010000080.1:0-10655 GCF_044357595.1 Sphingorhabdus sp.
GGCGTGAAGGCGCACCCCACGCAAAAGCCTGAGGCATTGCTGTATCGCATATTGCTCGCTTGTACGAAGCCCGGCGACGTCGTCCTTGATCCATTTTTTGGAACAGGCACAACAGGCGCGGTCGCACGCCGTCTTGGCCGTGACTGGATTGGCTGCGAACGTGAAGACGTTTACTGTGAAGTGGCCGAAGAGCGCATCGCCGCTGCTTTGCCGCTGGACGAGAGCGCGATCAAGACCATGCAGTCGCCAAAGTCTGCGCCAAAGGTCGCCTTTGGTCAGTTGGTTGAGGCCGGTTATTTGAACCCAGGTACGAAGCTGTTTGATCGTAAGCGGAACTTTGAGGCGACGGTGCGGGCGGACGGGTCCATCATTTGCGGCGTTGTAGATGGTTCCATTCATAAAGTGGGTTCGACTGTCCAAAATGCGCCAAGCTGCAATGGATGGACCTATTGGCATTATGCTGCCACCGATGGCGCAATGAAACCGATTGACGATCTGCGCCAAACCTATTTGCTCGCTACCGAGCCGTGACCCAAATCTATCTTCGTCCTTCCGGCTATGTGGAGTGCCCACAACGGCACGACGGAGAAAGCTTGCGACTTGCAGGAACCATGCTTTGGTTCTCACAAATTGAATATATCGAGCGCGCAGCAACATTTACTCATCGGCGGCTGATAGCTGTTCATGAGTGGACTGATTTTACGGCGACGCTGTCTGACGTGCACCGCGAACGCTGCGCGCTTCTGCTGGCACATATAACGTCCCCTCGTGCTGCGCTGCACATGGGTGCGCGCACCATGCGGCTTGATCAACCGCACGTGATGGGCATCATAAACGCAACACCCGACAGCTTTTCAGACGGCGGCAAGAACTTTGAGCCCGAAGTCGCAGTCGAGGCCGCGTTTGCAATGTCGGCCGCGGGCGCCGCTATCATTGATGTAGGCGGTGAATCTACACGTCCTGGTGCAGCATTGGTCTGGGAACGCGACGAACTGGCGCGCGTCGAGCCGGTCATCCGCAGGTTGGAGGGTGCAGGTACCGCAATTTCAATCGATACGCGCAAAGCATTGGTGATGGAGGGTGCTGTGCAAGCGGGTGCTTTTATGATCAACGACATTTCGGCGCTCTTATATGACGACCGCGCTTTAGACGTAGCGCGCGCTAGCGACGTTCCTGTAGTCCTGATGCACGCGCCAAGCCAAAGCAGCGATCCGCATAAGGACGGCATCTATAAGGATGTCGTGTACGATGTGTTTGACTGGCTTGAACAGCGCATTTCGGAGGTCGAAGCCGCTGGCTTGTCGCGTGACAAGATACTGGTCGATCCGGGTATTGGTTTCGGAAAATCACTGGCCGAGAATTTGGCGATAATCAACAATCTCGCCATGTACCACGGCTTGGGTTGCGCGATACTGTTTGGGGCGAGCCGCAAGCGCTTGATTGGTGCGCTATCGAACGAAGCGGGCGCAGGGAGCCGCCTTGGCGGGTCTATTTTCGTAGCCATGAAGGCAGTAGAGCAAGGCGCGCACATCGTGCGTGTGCATGACGTAGCCGAAACCGTGCAAGCTATTCAGGTTTGGCGCGGCCTTCGCGATGCAGCATTAACAGCGACAATATAATCTATAGCTATTTGGCCACCTTGACCCGTGAGGCATTCACAGGCAGCTTTGGAAGGTTCGAGGAGAGTATATTATGCTTATGAAATATTTGGTTGGTTATATCGCAACGGGTCTTGCGTTTGCAGTTATCGACAGCGTCTGGCTGCGCAGCATGTACACGCGGCTGTACCAGCCAGAGATTGGCCAAATGATGATGAAGAATGGCTTCCGTTTGGGGCCAGCGGTTATTTTTTATCTGCTATATATTTTGGGGATGATGATCTTCGCCGTGGGCCCTGCATTGCTGACGGGCAAATGGCAGACGGCGCTTGTTTGGGGCGCGCTGCTCGGCTTCTTTTGCTACATGACTTATGATCTGACCAACTACGCAACTTTGAAAGTGTGGAGCACGAAAGTGACCGTGCTTGATATCATTTGGGGTACATTTCTGACGGGGTCGGCTTCACTTGTGGGCTTTTGGGTTACGCAAGCTTTGTTGGGCAAGGCCTCTTAAGCGGCGTCGATTGTCCCCTGATCAGAAAGCACTCAGTACAAGGTTGACCGGCTGATACCCAGCTGGCGCGACCTCGGTCATGCGAGAGCTATAAGGGTCCTTTAAAGGCTTTGGTGAAGCGAGCGGGTAAAGAGCCGGTTAGGCAGTGACGATATTTTCTTTGTTCATCACGCTTGAGCATTGGAAAGTGAGCGGTTAAGGCTTCCATGTAATAAAAGTTTATATGGAGGCTGTTTTGACAAACGATCACGACCTTGAACCTGCAAAAGAGACATATTCAAAGTTCATCACCCTTTTTAAGTGGGGCACGGTGGTATCGGCAGCTGTCACGGCACTTGTCGTTCTGATCATCGCAAGTCGCGCGGCTTAAGTGGTTAAGATCGCTGTACTGAGGGAAAACACCCCAGGCGAAACCCGCGTTTCTGCGTCCCCCGAGACCGTTAAGAAATTCATTGCACTAGGTGCGACTGTTTCTGTCGAGACAGAAGCTGGCTCGGGTGCGTCCATCGGTGACAGCGACTATGAAGCTGCTGGCGCTATGATCGGGAAACTGGAGTCTGTGTTGAAGGATGCGGACATTGTCTTGGGTGTTCAAGGACCAGACCCCAAAGCGCTGAAGGGCATGAAGTCTGGCGCGTGGCTGGTGGCGGGGCTTGACCCCTTTGGCCAGCGTGGCCGTATCGACGATTATGCCAAGGCTGGTGTGGAAGCGCTGGCGATGGAGTTCATGCCGCGGATAACGCGCGCGCAATCGATGGACATACTGTCCTCGCAATCCAACCTGTCGGGATATAAGGCTGTTATTGAAGCCGCGTCGGTTTATGGCCGCGCCTTTCCAATGATGATGACCGCTGCGGGCACAGTAAGCGCGGCCAAGGCGTTTATCATGGGTGTTGGTGTCGCAGGGCTTCAAGCGATTGCCACGGCACGTCGTTTGGGCGCTCAGGTGTCTGCTACCGACGTGCGTTCGGCAACCAAGGAGCAGATTGAATCCCTAGGCGCCAAGGCGATCTTCGTTGAGGATGTCGCCGGCATCGAAGGTGAGGGCGCTGGCGGATACGCAACCGAAATGTCCGATGAGTATAAAGAAGCTCAGGCCGAGCTCGTGTCTGCGCATATTGCGAAGCAGGATATCGTTATTACAACGGCGCTAATTCCTGGTCGTCCAGCGCCGCGTTTGGTGTCCGACGCGCAAATTGCGAGCATGAAACCGGGCTCAGTGATATTTGACCTTGCGGTTGCACAGGGCGGCAATGTCGAAGGCTCAAAAGCTGACGAAATCGTCATAAAGCACGGCGTAAAAATCGTCGGCTACAGCAACACGCCAGCACATTTGGCGGCGGACGCATCGGCGCTTTATGCGCGTAACTTGTTCAATTTCCTGTCTGCCTTTTGGGACAAAGAAGCTGGCAAGCCTGTGTTGCCCGACGACGATGAAATTACCGGAGCAATTCGCCTGACCAAAGATGGCAAGGTCGTGAATGAACGCCTGTTGGCGTAAGGGGGCATAATGGACTTTATTTCAATCTTATCCATCTTCGTGATGGCCTGTTTTGTGGGCTATTACGTCGTCTGGTCAGTAACACCTGCGCTCCACACGCCGTTGATGGCCGTTACGAACGCAATTTCTTCAGTCATCATCGTTGGCGCGTTAATTGCCGGAGCAGCAGGTGGATCGCCTACTGCTAAATGGCTTGGTCTAATTGCAATTGCGCTTGCGAGCGTAAACATCTTCGGCGGCTTTGCTGTGACGGCACGCATGCTCGCTATGTATAAGAAAAAGGAGCGTTAAGTTGGAACATACTGCTCCTCCCGCATGGGTCATGCTCGCATATTTGATTTCGGGCGTATTTTTCATTTTGGCATTGCGCGGGCTGTCGTCGCCGGCAACGTCGCAGCGCGGTAACCGGTTTGGCATGGCCGGAATGCTTATTGCCGTTGTCACAACCTTGGTAACGCACGAAGTCGCATCGCTGCCTGAAATTCTCGGCGCTATCGCGATCGGTGGCGGCATAGGCTGGGTTACGGCACGCAAGATCGCCATGACCGATATGCCTCAGCTTGTGGCCGCTTTCCACTCGCTTGTTGGCATGGCCGCGGTTCTTGTTGCTGCTGCCGCGTTTCTTAACCCCGCTGCCTTTGGCATCGTAGGTGAAGACGGCCAAATTAACCCGGTTAGCCGTATTGAAATGGGCTTGGGCATCGCCATTGGTGCCATCACATTCTCAGGGTCGGTCATCGCATTCCTGAAACTGGCGGGTAAAATGTCGGGTGCGCCGATCCTCTTGCCGCTTCGCCACATTATAAACCTTGGTACTTTGGCAGCGATCCTTGGTCTCATCGGTTATTTCACCGTTGACCAAAGCCCTTGGATTTTCTGGACCGTTACCGCGCTTGCCTTCCTCATCGGCTTTTTGCTCATCATCCCGATTGGCGGCGCAGATATGCCTGTCGTGGTGTCGATGCTGAACAGCTACTCCGGTTGGGCTGCCGCCGCTATGGGCTTCACGCTGCATAACACAGCGATGATTATCACGGGGGCGCTGGTCGGTTCGTCAGGTGCCATTTTGTCATACATCATGTGCAAAGCCATGAACCGCAGCTTCATTAGCGTTATCGCTGGTGGCTTTGGTGCGGAGGCGGCTGTTTCTAGCAGCGAGGCCAAGGAACAACGCCCATGGAAGCGTGGATCTGCTGAAGATGCTGCGTACATGATGCAGCAAGCGGAAAGCGTCATCATCGTGCCCGGTTACGGTATGGCGGTTGCGCAGGCGCAGCATGCCCTGCGCGAAATGGCGGATGTCCTGAAAAAGCAGGGTGTGAGCGTAAAATACGCCATCCACCCAGTTGCGGGGCGTATGCCAGGCCACATGAACGTTCTGCTGGCCGAGGCGTCAGTGCCTTATGATGAAGTGTTCGAGCTTGAGGATATCAATAGCGAATTTGCGCAAGCCGATGTTGCCTTCATCATTGGTGCAAATGACGTTGTGAACCCAGCGGCGAAAACCGACAAGACATCACCAATCTACGGGATGCCTGTGTTTGATGTGGACAAGGCAAAGACCGTGTTCTTCGTTAAGCGTTCCATGGGCGGCGTTGGCTATGCTGGCGTCGACAATGATGTGTTCTACATGGATCAAACCATGATGCTTCTCGCCGATGCGAAGAAGATGTGCGAAGACATTGTTAAGTCCTTGCAGCATTAAGGACTGCTTACTGCACGCGTCGTCCCAGTGAACGTTGGAGCCTATTTTGATCGTCAGCCGAAGCTGATAGTCAAAATGGCTCCAAGGCTTCGCTGACACGACGGTAGTTTTTGAGGGACGTTGCGCATGCGTAAATTGGGGTTGATTGGCGGCTTGGGCTGGTATTCGACTGAGCTCTATTACGCGCGGATCAACAGGCAGGTTCTTCTGCAAACGAACGGTAGCTGCAACGCCCCCCTGCTGATTGAGAGCCTCAATTTCAGCGACCACATCAGAGGATTGGAACCATGTCGCTGATGTTCTTACAGCGTCTGCGCGCCGTCTGGAGCAGGCTGGTGCCTCAGCGCTTCTGATCTGCGCGAACAGTATGCACAAAGTGTTCGACGCGGTTGCAGCGTCTATCTCTCTTCCGCTTATCCACATTGCCGATACTGTCGGGGAAAAGATGAAAGCCGATGCTTTGCATTCCGCGGCTTTGCTTGGTACGGCGAATGTCATGGCTGAAAACTGGTATCGCCAGCGACTTGTCAAGCATGGCGTCTCCTTGTTGCTCGCTGAAATGGAGGATGTGAACGATCTTGAACGCATCATCTATGATGAGCTTATGCACGGCATCGTTAAGCGGGAATCCGAGCGCGCGTTAAAGACAATCATCACCGAAATTGATCAGCAGGGCATCAAATCGGTTGTGCTGGGCTGTACGGAGCTGAGCATGTTGGTGGACACCAAAGCCAATGTCTTGCCGATTTACGACAGCGCGGAAATCCACGCTGACGCGGGCGTCGACTGGATACTCGGGGACTCAATCTAATCCTACTTGGCATTTCCTATCGTCTGGGGCATGTTATGTCCATGAGGATGAGGGAACTGATATTCGCCAGCGCCGCCTTATGCGCGCTTGTTCAACCTGCTTATGCAAAAACGATCTTGGTCATGCCCGGGGACGGCGCGCAAGAGCGGTTGCAGGAGGCGCTGATTGCGGTTGAACCGGGTGACATTGTGGAGCTTGGGGCAGGCAGATTTGCCCTGACCGACGGCTTGTCGCTTGACGTGGACGGTGTCACGTTAAAGGGGCAGGGCGGTGTTGAAACCACGCTTGATTTTTCGGGTCAGCAAGGTGCCGGTGAAGGGCTTTTGGTTACCTCAGACAATGTTGTCCTTCGTGAATTCGCTGTCGAAAACAGCAAGGGCGACGGGATAAAATCCAAAGGTGCTGACCGGATTATCTATTATAAGCTTCGCGTCGAATGGACAGGCGGGCCCAAGACATCAAACGGCGCCTACGGAATTTACCCGGTAGAAAGCAAAGATGTCCTGATCGATTCCGTATTGGTACGCGGTGCGTCGGATGCCGGCATTTATGTCGGGCAATCGCGCAATATCATTGTGCGTAATTCAACGGCTGTTGAAAATGTCGCTGGTATCGAGATTGAAAACAGCTTTGATGCCGATGTACATGACAATATCGCAACCCATAATACGGGTGGCATTCTGGTGTTTGACTTGCCCAATTTGCCGCAAATGGGTGGGCATAATGTTCGTATTTTTGGCAATACCATCGTCGATAACATGACACAGAATTTTGCCCCAAAAGGTAATATTGTCGCGAATGTGCCCACCGGAACCGGCGTGATGGTGATGGCCAATCGCAATGTGGAAATTTTCGATAATGTCATCGGTGAAAACGGCACGACGAACATCATGGTCGTTGGCTATCGTTTTCCGTTTGAAGATCCCAAATATGATCCGGCCCCGCGTGCGGTCGTGATTTGGAATAATCAGCACAGCCGCGCAGGTTGGGCGCCTCAGTTCCGTGGTGGCAGCGAAATCGCAGCGGCATTGGGCGGCAGCTTTCCCGCTATATTCTGGGATGGTGCCGGCGGCGCCGACTTTCGCCCAATCATTCAGGATGATGTCATGGCGCTTTCGCTTGGCCTATCTGATTTGAAAGCGGACACCGCAAGCGCGCAGCCGGTGCCATTGGCACGCTCTGTATCGCGTCCTGCATCCTTACCAGCGATTAAATTGCCAGAATCGATGGAAGCTATCGTCCGTTAATGCGGCTGTTATTGCCATTTCTGGCATGTTTTGCAGCAGCAGTGGCGACTTCTGCGGCACCGGATAACATTTCCGATGCCGCGGTTACGGCGACGCTTAACCCATCGACATTGTCGGACTTTGGTTTTTTCGGCGGCAGTGCGGCAAAGCCATCGGACAGGCTTATTCCATATGAACTGCGCACACCGTTGTTCAGTGATTATGCTACTAAGCAGCGGTTTATGTACCTTCCTGGAGGAGCAATCGTCACGGCGGACAAAGACGGGCGGCTTATATTTCCCGTTGGCACGGCCTTAATCAAAAGCTTTGGTTACCCTGCTGCATCGGGTGGCTTGGGCATTATCGAAACCCGCGTGCTATTGCACAAGGCGTCCGGGTGGGTGGCGTTGCCCTATGTCTGGCGGGCCGATGGGTCTGATGCAGACTTACGCATTGGCGGGACGCGCGTGCCCGTTATGTTCGAACATGCTGGCACGACTTCATCGATTAACTACGGCGTCCCAAACAAGAACCAGTGCAAGCAATGTCATTTGGTTGCAAACGACATCATGCCTATTGGCCCGGTGTGGCAAAATTTGGAGTTCCCCCGAAAGGGTGATCGGCAACGGTTGTCAAAAATGGTGCCGTCATTAACCCGACTTCAGCCTTTTGCGCGATGGGACGCAAGCGACGAAGGAACCTTGGACGATAAGGCCAAGCAATATCTCAAGGTGAATTGCGGCCATTGTCACGCGCCACAGGGTTCGGCCAGCAATAGCGGGCTTTCTCTGGACGGTTCGGCGCGCAGCCCGGTCGCCTTAGGCATTGGTAAACGGCCTGTGGCGGCGGGCAGGGCAAGTGGTGATCTTGATTTCATCATTGCACCAGGACGCCCCGATCAATCCATTCTCGTTGCGCGCATGGAAAGCACCGACCCCGGTATAGCTATGCCTGAACTCGGCCGCTCAACGGTGCATAAAGAGGGCGTCGGCTTGCTACGCGACTGGATCGCCGCAATGCCGCAAGAAAGTCACTGACGCATTAACCGTTTCAGCTGATACTGATCTCCAGTCCACCCCTCAAACACGGCATCAATGCCGGGATGATGGATTGGACCCTGTTTATGATCTGGCAACAGGTTTTGCTGGCTGACATACGCAATGTAGCTGCTCTCCCCATTTTCGGCGAACAGATGATAAAAGGGCTGCTGTTTTTCAGGGCGTACCGCCTCGGGTATGGACTGATACCATTCTTCGCTATTCGCAAAGACAGGGTCGATGTCGAACACCACCCCTCGAAAATCAAAGATCCGGTGGCGCACGACGGCGCCAATGGAAAATGCGGCTTCAGCGATTTCAGGGAGGGGAATTTCATTGTTCATATTTGCAATATCATATCTTCCGATGCGCAAATCAACCTTGAAGCTTGGCAAAGTGAAAAACTTCAGTTAATGGCCCCGCTCTGTCTTAGGGGCACGCCGATTTTTCGGTAATGACCAGCCCCTTGGATCTGCGGAGAGATGGCTGAGTGGTCGAAAGCACCGCACTCGAAATGCGGCGTGCCGGTGACGGTACCTAGGGTTCGAATCCCTATCTCTCCGCCAATTACTTGATTTCAGGTAACCGCAGTCGTTCATTTTATAGCTTGAATTCCTTGCTTTTATAGGGAATTATGTGTCCTGCCGTGTCTGGTTGCTTTTGTGAGTTCGCTCACAGTCACCCTGGATGTGGTGGAACAAATGGTGGAACAAATAATGGTGCTCACGGTACTTGAAATCAAGCACGCTAAATTCGGGGTACATCCTGACGGCAATGGTCTCTACCTCTCCGTAAAGTCAGGTGGTACCAAGAGTTGGGTTTTCCGATATCAGCTTAATGGCAAGCGCAGAGAAATGGGACTTGGTTCACTTAACGTGCTTGAACCGGTCAATGCTAGGGCAGAGGCAGCACAACTTAAGGCAAAGGTTGCTAACGGCATCGATCCGCTCGATGAGCGGAGGTCAATAAAAGACGCACAGTCAGCATTTAGAAAACAAACGCTTCTAGCTAGCAAGCGAACTGAGACGACCTTTCGTAGAGCAGCAGAGCACTTCATTGAGAGCCGAGCCCCTAGTTGGAAAAACGCCAAGCATGCGCAGCAGTGGGCTAACACACTCGCTACCTATGCTTATCCAGTGATAGGCGAGATACCAGTCTCAGATGTAGCAGCAGAGCATTTGGTTGATATTCTCCGGCCAATATGGAGCACGAAGAGCGAGACAGCCAGTCGTGTAAGAATGCGGATTGAAGCCGTGCTTAATGCTGCCAAGTTGATGGGATGGCGCGTTGGCGAAAATCCAGCCGTTTACAAGGGTGGTTTGGAGGCGGTTCTGCCCCCCATAAGTAAGGTGCGTCGCGTTCGACACCACCCAGCCATGCCTTTCGAAGATACTCCTGCTTTCTTTCGTGATCTTGAAAAACGAGATGGCATCGGATGTAGTGCGCTGCAATTTTGTATTTTGACTGCCGCGAGGTCAGGGGAAGTCCGTCTTGCTAGTTGGGATGAGATCGATCTTGAGATCGGCATGTGGGTAGTCCCCGCTGAGAGAATGAAGGCTGGGCGAGAGCACAGAGTGCCATTGTCTGATAAAGCCATGGCAATATTGAAGGCGACACCCCGTCTTGCAAGTTCGCCATTAATCTTCCCTGGAACGCGCGGCAAACCAATGTCGGATATGACGCTCAGCGCCATTCTCAAGAGGATGGGGCTCCGGCACTTCACAGTGCATGGTTTTAGGTCATCGTTTCGTGACTGGGCAGCAGAAACAACCCACCATGCTAATGAGACCATAGAGATGGCGCTGGCGCATACTATCGTGAACAAGGTGGAGGCTGCCTACCGGCGGGGTGATCTTCTTGCTAAGCGCCGAGATCTGATGGAGGATTGGGCTGCGTTTATCGGGGGCAACCTAAAATGAGCACGAAGGGCGTAATCCGACACAGCGGTACCTTTTTAGGCGCAACTCCAACGGCCACGGATGGTAACTGGACTTGTAACGGTTTTGTGCCGGTCACTGATCTCATTATGCCACCTTTGCTTCGAACGCCAGCGGGCTGATGCCACCCAGATATGAGTGACGGCGGCGGGTGTTGTAGAACCCGTTGATGTACTGGAAGATCGCGGCCTCTGCCTGCCTTCGTGTTGACCATTTCTGACGCCAGATCAGCTCCGCCTTCAGCGATTTGAAGAACGTTTCAACAGATGCGTTGTCGTAGCAGTTGCCTTTGCCACTCATCGATGGCCGCAGGCCGTAGGCCTGCA
>NZ_JBIKPH010000170.1:0-3987 GCF_044357595.1 Sphingorhabdus sp.
CAACTCGTCACGCAAGCTGCCGTTGAACGATTCACAATAGCCGTTCTCCCACGGGCTGCCTGGTGTTATGTAAAGCGTCTGCACTCCGATCTGTGCCAACCAGTCTTTCACGGCGGTGGCAATGAACTCGGGGCCATTGTCTGACCGTATGTGCGCTGGCGGGCCGTGGATGACGAACAGCTCGGCTAGGATCGCGAGCACGTCCGCGCTTCTGATCCGGCGTGCAACCAACAGGGCCACACACTCTCGGCTCGCTTCATCGATGATCGCAAGGATCCGGAACTTGCGACCATCATGGGTTCGACCCTCGACAAAGTCGTAAGCCCAGACATGCCCCGGATATTCAGGGCGCAGCCGGATGCACGAACCATCGTTCAGCCACAGCCGTCCGCGCTTTGGCTGCTTCTGCGGCACCTTAAGCCCTTCACGCCGCCAGATGCGCTCAACCCGCTTGCGGTTCACATGCCAGCCTGCGTCACGCAGGAGCGCTGTCACACGCCGATAGCCATAACGACCATATTGGCGTGCCAACCCGATAATGTCTGCGGTCAGGGCTTCCTCGTCATCCGCCCCGCGCGGAACTTTACGCTGCGTCGATCGGTGCTGGCCCAGAACTCCGCAGATGCGGCGTTCAGAGACAGGCAGTTCCTTGCGGATATGATCAATACAGCGCCGTCGTCGCGCGGGGCTCAGTAGTTTCCCCGAGCAGCCTCTTGCAGGATCAGCTTGTCGAGAGTGAGATCTGAGATCGCACGGCGTAGCCGCGCATTCTCTTTCTCAAGCTCTTTCATCCGCCGCGCCTGATCGGTCTTCAGACCGCCATATTCCTTGCGCCAGCGGTAATAGGTCTGCTCGCTGATCGATAATCGGCGGCAGGCATCTGCCGTCGTCCCACCCTGCGCCAGCACAATCTCTGCTTCACGCAGCTTGCCGATAATCTCCTCCGGCGTGTGTTTCTTGAATGGCATTTGTCTTTTCCTTCCGTGTCCAAAATAACATATATTTTGGACCACCCAGAAGGGGGCAGATCAATTGGCAAGAGGACTATAACGGCTTGTCCGAACGCGCGCGGCGCATCGAAACGGTCCCTGCGGAGTGAATACAATCGATAAGTTGGTGCTGATGGCAAATCAGATTGCCGCAAACCTCGAAAGAGAACCTGATACGGCTACGGCGGTTGCAAACCATATCAAACGCTACTGGGACCCCAGAATGAAATCGCTTGTCAGACAGCCCAATGTTGAAGGGCTGTCTCCCGCAGCATCAGCAGCAATCAAAATGCTCACAGACTAACGATATGCCCTCAAAGGTCTGGGTCACATTGGTGAAGCCACACTGTCATTTTATCCGCGAACTAGCATTAAGATTTCCCTGATGCTCATCAAACTCTCCCTGCTAACTCCAAATAATTCCCTGTTCCCTACAGTAGGGAATTTAGTCGTGTATCCGGCAGAATTGCTGACTATATTACGACGAAATTCCTAAGTTCGCATCGATAACATCGATTTTTCCCTGTAAATTCCCTGCACAACAGGGAAATCCAACCGGAGGACGGTTCACGCGTGACTGCACCCACCGCCAACATCCCATTCCTGCACGCACCTACGACGTATGCTTGCAATTCCCAAGCGCGGGACATTTTCGATATTCGTCATGCCAGCAGAATGCTGACGTGATTCGAACGGGGCTTTTAAGCAACCTAGCGCGTCGTAAACTTCAATCCAATCCACAAGATGCGCGGTGTGCCGAGGTCAATGGACGTATCGACCTTGCGCGTCACCACGGCTTTATTGAAGATATTTTCCACACGGCCCGTCAATGCGACCTGTTTGGTCAGCGGGATTTGCGCGAAGCCGTCCAAGGTTAGCGCCGACGGCAGCGTGTTGCTTTCCAGATCATCCTCAAACTGCGCGCCGACATAGCGCGCGGTTGCAGAGAACATTGCGCCTTTGCTGGGCGACCAGCGCACCGTTGCGTTGGCGGCATGACGCGGGCTTTGTGCGGGAGAGAAACCGTTAAGCGCAATTGCGCTGCCTGACGCCCGCACTTTGCTGTCGCTAAAGGCGTAGGAACCCGAAACGGCCACTTCCCCGAATATGGCTTCGCCAGACAACTCAACGCCCTTGGCGACAATGGCATCGACATTGCCGCGCTGGCGCAAATTCGTACCTATGGTGATATTGGCGATCGCGTCGTTCAGCCGGTTGTAGAACAGGGTTGCGCCAAAAGAGAGGCCATCGGCTGGGCGGATATCGAAACCGGCCTCAACGCCGCGCAGCTTTTCCACCTTCAATGCCGCATTGGCGCGGGTGGCAACGGGGAACACCGTGAAAGGCCGGTACAGTTCATTCAACGTTGGTAAGCGAAAGCCGGTATAGGCCGCTGCACGCGCGGCAAAGCTATCGCTTGCAGGGTAGAGCGCGCCGACACGCGTGCTTGTCTGCCAACTTGCGCGATTAGCAAATTTGTCATCGCGCACGACCGTGCCATTCGCGCTGCGCTCGGCAAAAAAGCCGCTGTCGATGGTCCAGCGATCTGCGCGTAGGCCACCCGTCAGCGTTACTGCGCCGATCTTCCAATCATTCTCCGCAAAGATGCCAAAGGTTGCTGTATTACCGCCTGCGTTGCGCCGGGCCGTGACGAGGCCCGTGACGGCGCTGTAGGCATCTTCAAACAACATGCCGTCCGACAATCGTGCATCTGCACCGATGCGCAATTGGTGGTCGCTGCCAACCGGCGGACGGATTTCGATTTTTCCACCCAGTCCTGCGGATGGCGTGTTCCTTTGGTCAAGCGTCTTGCGCAAGGATGTGGCGCTGATCACCACATTGGTGAAGTTGCGCGCCTGGACATAGGCCAATGCATCGACTTGCCAGAGACCTCGAGAGACAATGCGTATGCTTGCGTCTTGACCTTCGGAGCTGCTGTCCGCGCCTGCAAAGCGCAGCGTGCGATGGTCTTGGAAGATGAGCCCGCGGAATTGCATCTCTACGCCGTCCGCTAATGGAGCGACTGCGCGCAAGCCCGTTGACCAGCTATCATATGCCGCACGCACGTCGCTTGGCTGGCGCGTGGCCATCGGCGAAGTGAAGAACCCGTCACCGCGGTCCCAGCGCCCCGAAAGGGTCACAAACCCCGCGCCAAGGTCCCTAGCAACGCCAGCCGACAATTCGCTTGCATTGTTGCTTCCGTAAAATGCCGACAAGGATGCATCGGGCTGGTCGGCGCGTCCGGCACTGTTGAGCTCAATGGTGCCAGCAACGGCGCCTGCACCAAAAGCGCCATTGCCGCCGCCGCGCGTCACCCTGACCGAGGACAAGCGTTCCGGCGCAATCGCGCTAAATGGGATGTAGCCGAAAAACGGGTCAGCCTGCGGCACGCCATCGAGCAGAACGAGCGTGCGACTTGAGGCGTTGCCGCCAAGCGCGCGTAGCGTTGCGCCTTGGGCGGACGGGTTGGCCGAACGGCTGTCGGATCGGCGGAACTGCTGAAACCCTGCGACATCGGCAAGGACATTTTCGATGCGGCCCGATGCCTCGCTGGTCAAGCGCGCACGGTCGATTTCCACCGACCCATAAGCAGGGTCACCCTTCGTCTGGTCGAGCGCTTTTCCAGTTACAATAATAATCGGTCCAACGGCCTCCTGCGCATAAGCAGCAGGCGTGCCGATGATGAACGCCAATAGGGAGGCCCGAACCAATTGCGTAATCATGGGGGTTCCTGAAAAATGGAGGACAAGGATATTGCGGCTTTCTCACGCCCATATATGCACCACTACAGATTTTTGAACTGTAATAAACTGTGGTTGCAATAAGGGCACGACACGGGCATTGGCCGCGAACGGAATCAGGAGAAGATACATGCGTCAAATCGATCATTTTATCAGCGGTGGCGCGGGCGCCAGTTCAGTGCGTTTTGGCGATGTCATGGACCCTAACAATGGTGGCGTTCAGGCGCGTGTGGGACTTGGCGATGCGGCAGTGCTTG
>NZ_JBIKPH010000171.1:0-3985 GCF_044357595.1 Sphingorhabdus sp.
CGACGCCCAATGCGACCCAGCGCATCGCCCAATCGACCTTCCACTGCAGCTTTGACTTGCCGCCCAAGACCGACTGCGTCACCATGTCGCCATCGTCGTCAAAGCGGACAAGCCCGGCTTCGGCATCCACGACTTCGACGGGCACCTGAAGCACAATGCCGGTCTTTTCGCTGATGGGTAAAATAGGCGAATAGGTGGCGGCGCGTTCTTTGCGCAAGGTCGGCAGCATGATGTCCAATATGCCCTGATAATTGCGCAGCACATTTTTCAACGCGTCATCAAACGCCCCGCTTTCATATTGCGACGAGGATGAGATGAATTCATATTCAAAACCGAACTGATCCAGAAAGTCGCGCAGCATCGCATTGTTATGCGCAGCGAAGCTTTCAAACTTTTCAAACGGATCAGGGGTACGCGACAAGGGCTTGCCCAAATGTTCGGTGAGCATCGCATGGTTCGGCACATTGTCCGGAACCTTGCGCAGGCCGTCCATATCGTCCGAAAATTCGATCAAGCGTGTCGTTGCATCGGACAATGCCTGAAATGCGTTGCGCACCATCGTCGTACGCAGCACTTCATTGAAAGTTCCGATGTGCGGCAGGCCGGATGGACCATAGCCACATTCGAAAATAATCGCCTGACCATCGGCTTTGCCATTGGGATAGCGTTTCAACAAACGCCGCGCCTCTTCATAAGGCCAGGCTTTTGATGCCATTGCTATATCGCGAAGGTCAGTCACGTGTTGCTCTTTCGTTCCAAATACGCCTATCAGGGCTAATGGAAACTCCCCTAGCCTTTCCTGCGCTCCATGCAAGCCATGCCGGTATTTGGATGGGCACCAGTGACGGGCCTGTAAAAACAATTGGCAAGGGCGGGGCAGCCGGTCGTGCGGCAGAAACGCCAATGATCATGCTGAATGCGCCCTTGGTTGCGCAACGGCTTGGCTATGCTGATTTGTCGGGCCTCGACGTTTTGGAGTTATACGCTTTTATATATCCCGCACGGTTTGCTGTGCCCACACCCAAAGGTTTGGCCAAAGCCTTGGGCTTGACTGCACCGGCAACCGATCAGGAGGTTCCGCCGTTCCTGCTTGTGGCGACGCGGGCATTGCTATCGGTGCTGGGCGATACCGCATGGGCCGAACGCGAAGGCGCTTGGGATTCAGCGCAAGCGCTGATGCGGCTGCGCTGGCCGTGGGCAAATCTGGTATTGGCGCAGCTTAAAAAGCCCGAGCGCCCCGAACGCTGGCTGTTCAGCCGCTTGCCCGAATGGGAAGAAGCCCCGCCCCGCACGCCGCCCCGCGTGGTAACGCTTGCGGCTGACGCCGTGCAGGAAAGGCTCGCGTCGCTGGTCGGCGGTTCTGCCGAAACGCGCCAAGGGCAAAGGGATTTTGCGCAAGCAGCAGCGCAAATTTTCGCGCCGCGTACGCGCAAGGGCGAACCCAATATGCTGCTGGCTGAGGCTGGCACAGGCATTGGCAAGACGCTTGGCTATCTGGCGCCCGCAAGCCTTTGGGCGACCGCCGCCGACGGAACGGTCTGGATTTCCACCTTTACCAAAGCGCTCCAGCGGCAGTTGGTGCGTGAGGCAAAGCGCCTTTACCCCGACCATGAGACATTCAAATCCAAGGTTGTGGTGCGCAAGGGGCGCGAAAATTATCTGTGCCTGCTGAACTTGGAGGACGCGTTGCAAGGCGGCTTTGCCGGACGTACGGCAATCCTTGCGCATCTGGTGGCGCGCTGGGCCGCTTATTCGCATGATGGCGACATGATTGGCGGCGATCTGCCCGGTTGGCTGCCGACCTTGTTCCGGCGCAATGGCTCGACCGCTTTGACCGACCGGCGGGGCGAATGCATTTATGCCGGATGCCCACATTATAAAAAATGCTTCATTGAACGCGCCACGCGTGCATCGGTTCAGGCCGAGATTGTCATTGCCAATCACGCGCTGATGATGGTCAACGCCGCGCGTGGCCGTGACGAACAAAACCGGCCAAGCCGCATCATCTTTGATGAAGGCCATCATTTGTTTGATGCCGCAGATTCCATGTTCGCCGCCGCGCTGACAGGGCAAGAGACCATTGAGCTGCGCCGCTGGGTCATTGGCCCCGAAGGCAAAGCACGGGGACGGCGGCGCGGGCTTTCCGCGCGCTTGGCCGATGTGGCATCTTATGATGAAGAAGGCGGCCTTGCCATTGAGATGGCGCGCGTCGCTGCCGAAGCCTTGCCCGGCGAAGGCTGGCTTGCCCGCTTGGGTGAAGGCACACCGTCTGGCCCTGTGGAGCGCTTGCTTGCCGCGATTCGCGCGATGGTATTTGCCCGCGATGAAACCAACGCCACCGAAAGCGGCTATGGCCTGGAAACGGAACTTGCTGACCCAGACGCTGGCGTTGTCGACGCGGCGGCAGATGCTGCCATCGCGCTGGAGGCTCTGGCAAGGCCACTGACGGTGCTTGGGCAGCGGTTGGAGGCGATGATAGCCGATCCGCCCGATTGGCTTGATGGCAGCGCTCGCGCGCGCGTTGAGGGGGCAACGGCAAGCCTGAGCTGGCGCATTGACACATTGCGTGCATGGATATCCATGTTGGCCCGCGCCGTTGGCCCGGTTGACCCCGAATATGTCGACTGGCTTGGCATTGAACGATTTGAAGGACGCGAAATCGACATCGGCATGCACCGCCGCTGGCTTGACCCCATGAAACCCGTGGCCGAAATCGTCCTTAAGCCAAGCCATGGCGTGCTCGCAACATCGGCCACCTTGCGCAGTGGCGGCGACTGGAAAAATGCGGAAGCGCGGACGGGCGCTGCACATCTTGAAAAGCCAGCCACGCATTTCTCCGCCATCAGCCCGTTTGATTACACCGCGCAGGCGGAGGTGCTGATCGTCACCGATGTCAAAAAGGGCGACCCTGCCGCCTTGGCCGGTGCCTATGCCGCGTTGATCACTGCGTCAGGCGGCGGTGTGCTTGGCCTGTTTACAGCCATACGGCGGTTGCGTTCAACTTATGCCCGTATCGCGGACCGCTTGGCGCGTAATGGCTTGCCGCTCTATGCCCAGCATGTCGACCCCATAGACACTGGGACACTCGTCGATATTTTCCGCGATGATCCGCATGCTAGCTTGCTTGGAACCGATGCACTGCGCGACGGGGTGGACGTTCCGGGCCATTCGCTGCGGTTGGTTGTCATGGAGCAAATTCCGTGGCCCCGCCCCGACATATTGCACCGCGCCCGCCGGCTGAAAAATGGCGGTATTGATTTTGATGATCGGATTATCCGCGCAAAAATGGCGCAGGCCTTTGGCCGCCTCATTCGCAGCGCCGGTGACAAGGGGCATTTCGTGCTTTTGTCATCGGCAGTGCCTAGCCGGCTTTTGTCTGCTTTCCCGCCCGGCACGCCCATTCGCCGCGTCACCTTGGAAGAAGCCGTCCGTTCCGTAAAATCTGGACTTTCGTCTGACACAAATTTGCGGCAGGAGGTGGGGAACCAGTTGGAAGAGAGCAACCCGATTTGACATTGACCCTCACCTTGTTTCGCCACGCAAAGTCGAGTTGGGATGACGCCGTACCGCGCGATTTCGACCGCCCGCTAAACAAACGCGGCGAAAAGGCGGCCTTGACGATGGGCATTTGGGTAAAACGCAATGACCTGACCTTCGATCATGTGGTTGCTAGTCCAGCCGTACGGGTGATTGAAACGATTGACGAGTTCGTTAAGGGAGCGAGCGCGCAGGTGGATCCAAACTGGGACCGCCGGATTTATCTAGCGTCCTCCGCGACATTAATGGATGTGCTGCGCGATCAGGCCGACGAACATAAAAACCTGCTGATGGTCGGGCACAATCCCGGGCTCGAAGACTTGGTATTCGACCTGTGCCCTGACGATGGCACATCGCCCTTGCGCGATCTTGTGTGGGAGAAATATCCCACCGCAGCTATCGCGCGGATGGAACTGAACATCGCGCACTGGGCGGACGTCGATCGCCG
>NZ_JBIKPH010000003.1:0-85094 GCF_044357595.1 Sphingorhabdus sp.
ATTAATCGCAACACATTGCGCAAGAAGCTCACCGATTATGGGATTGGTCCCTCCGGTGGGCGTTAGAATGAGCACTTAACGCGACACGTGGCATTTGGACCATAATTTTGTGCTTTTCAGGCAACGCGAGGAATGCCACAGTGACTTTATGGCAACAAATGGACTAACGAAGGATACGTCAATACCTTCCGCCGTCCGTCGCCTTTTTGAATGGCTTGCTGACCTGTTGGGTAACGGCCAGTCGATAAAATTTCTCGAAATCGCAAGCGCAGTGATGATTGTTGTCGCTGGCGTTGTAACCGCGTCGCTTTTGATCGGGCAGGGGCAGCAGTCAGAACCCCTTGCGCCAGCCGCATCCGCAACGATGTTGGTGGGCAATTTATTACCAGCAACATTACTTCTGGTGTTGTTTGGTCGGCGTGTTGCACTCAAGCGGGCGGAGAATAGCAACATAGGCAGTAAACAATTACTGCATGTGCGTCTGGTCGCTATATTTTCGGCAATTACTGCCGTGCCAACTGTCTTGCTTGTTATCTTTGCGTCGCTGCTTTTTCAAAGCGGGGTTCAGTTCTGGTTTTCCGGGTCCGCACGTGGGATGCTACAAAATGCAGGCGAACTAGCGAAGGGATATTATGACGAGAAAGTGCGCGATGTTGGGGCCGAGACTGTTACGATGGCGGGCGACATCCGGTACATTCTGTCGCAAGTCAAAATCGACAGTTCAGAATTTCTCGAAATTGCATATCCCCAGCAGGTCTTGAACCGAAAGCTAAGTGAATCCGCGATTGTGACAATCGGTCCAAATGGGCAGCAAAATACAGAGGCTGTGTTGGCCGAAAAACCGCGTGGTAACTGGATCAGTAGCGAAGCGTTGCGAAAACTTAAGTCCGGCGAAAATTTCGTTGTTACCGTCAGCCCTAACAATATCGATGCAGTTGTCGTTCTGTTTGACAGTCCAAGAACCTATTTATACGTCAGGCGAGCGGAAACTGTCCCTTCATTTGCCTTGGGTGCGCGCGCGCAATCCGTGCTTGAAGATTACGACAAGATGGTTGCGCGTTCACGCGCGCTTCAAATCCAGTTCAATCTCGCGCTCTATTTTGTGTCGTTGATGATTATTGGAATTACGTTGTGGGTTGCCCTGCGGGTCGCTGATCGTCTGGTGCGTCCTGTGAACAATCTCGTGGATGCGGCCCAGCAGATTGCGGACGGTGACTTGTCTGCCCGGGTCAGTATAGACGAGTTTCGCGAGGACGAGGTTGGGTTTCTATCGCAATCGTTCAACCGCATGACTGAGCGCTTGCAGGCCCAAACCGGCGTGTTACTTGCGACAAACCATCAACTTGGCGAGCGACGGTTGTTCATTGAGGCTGTCCTAGAGTCCGTTTCCGCTGGCGTTATATCAGTTGATGGCAATGGTGTTGTCGAATTGGCCAATTCGACCGCTGAAAAGCTTTTGAAGAACGCATCGACAACTATCGTGGGGCAGAAATTCACCTTGGTCGCGCCCGCGCTCGCCGCTTTGGCAAGCGAAAGCGCGCGTGGCGTTGTACAACTAGGCGATGGGCCAGAGCCGGTTACAGTCGCAGTCACGGTTTCGCCGCGGGAGCAGGGCAATGTGGTGACATTCGAAGACATTAGCCAGCAATTGGCTGACCAACGCCGTGCTGCTTGGTCGGATGTCGCACGCCGTGTTGCACATGAAATCAAAAATCCACTGACACCCATTCAATTGGCCGCGGAACGATTGCAACGCAGGTTCGGTAAGAACATCCCGCAAGATCAAGCTATATTTGAACAATTGACCAGCACAATTGTCCGTCAGGTGGGAGATTTGCGTAACATTGTTGATGAGTTTTCGTCCTTTGCACGTATGCCAAAGCCTCTGTTTCGTGCGGAGAATGTTCACGATATCGTCGGCCATGCGGTATTTCTCTTTGAGGTGGCGCATCCCGATATTGTTTTTGACTACCGCCAAGAAGGGCAAATTTCGCCATTGATTTCCGACCGCCGGCAGTTGGGGCAAGCAGTTACCAACATTCTTAAAAATGCGGCTGAATCTATTGAAGAAAAACAAAAAAATATATCGTTTGATGGCGCGATATCCGTTGATCTCTTGATGGAGGACACGGCGTTAATCATTCGAATAGCAGATAATGGCATTGGTTTGCCGTCGGACAGGCAGCGGATCATGGAGCCTTACATTACCAATCGTACGACCGGATCTGGTCTTGGTCTGGCGATTGTAAAGAAGATTATTGAAGAGCATTTTGGCGAAATTTCGCTTTCGGACAACGAGCCGGCAGGGGCGGTTGTCACGCTAAAGTTTCACCCCGAAAACGTTGCATCCAAGGTGGGGAAAGCGAAATCCTCCTTACCTCCTTCCAATTCAGATGAGGTTATGGGCTAATTATGGCACTCGACATACTGATTGTAGACGATGAGCAAGACATTAGAGATCTGGTCTCCGGTGTTTTGGAAGACGAGGGCTACGGCACCAGAACTGCATCTTCGGCGCATGAAGCACTAGCTGCGCTGGATGACCGTTTGCCATCCTTAATACTGCTCGACGTTTGGTTGCGCGGTTCATCAATGGACGGCATCGAACTGTTGCGCGTTATAAAGGTTCGTGACCCCCAAATTCCGGTTATTGTGTTCTCTGGCCATGGTAACATCGATACTGCTGTTGCAGCGATTGGTCAGGGCGCCGTTGACTTCATTGAGAAACCTTTTGAAGCTAGCAAGTTGTTACACTTGGTAGGGAAGGCAACTGAAACCGAACGGCTTCGTGCCGAAAATGCTGTGCTGAAGGCGCGGGTTGGGCATTCGGAAGAACTGACAGGGTCTTCAGCGTCAATCAATGCGGTGCGTGCGACGCTGAAAAAAGTTGCGGGCACGGGTAGCCGGATGCTTATTACCGGACCTGCAGGCGTTGGAAAAGAAGTCGCGGCGCGTTTGCTGCATAGCTGGAGCCCGCGGGCTGGTTCTGCCTTTATATCGGTTAGCGCCGCCCGTCTTTCGCCGGAACGGTTTGACGAAGAACTATTCGGTATTGAACGAGATGGACACCTTTTTCAGGCAGGCATGCTAGAAAAGGCGCATGGCGGGACTTTGTTCCTCGACGAAGTGGCGGATATGCCACTTACAACACAAGGCAAAATCCTGCGCGTCCTTACGGACCAAAGCTTTGTGCGTGTAGGCGGTGATCGTCAAATAAGGGTCGACGTGCGCTTTGTATCCGCAACGGCGCGCGATCTGGCGGTTGAAATATCGGAGGGTCGGTTTCGTGAAGACCTTTTTTACAGACTAAACGTCGTTCCTGTCGAAATACCGCCATTATCTGGGCGGCGTGAAGATATTCCCGACCTTGTCCACCATTATGCTGCGCGTTTTGCATCCGAGCACCGCATTTCTCCGCCCATTTTTTCCGACGATGCCTTGGCAGCGCTACAAGCATGCGAATGGCCAGGCAATGTTCGCCAATTGCGAAATATAATAGAACGTACGATCATAATGGCGCCAGCTGACGGCATTGTAACGATAGAAGCCGACATGCTTCCGTCGGAAATTATCAACAGCTATGAAGGCGCAGAGCATAATGTAACGTCTTTGATGGGCGCGCCATTACGGGAAGCACGCGAAGCGTTTGAACGGGAATATCTTCGCGTGCAGATCAAGCGTTTCTCTGGGAACATCTCGAGGACGGCTACATTTGTTGGTATGGAGCGCTCGGCTCTGCACCGGAAGCTTAAGCTGCTTGGTATTTCGGTGCGTAAGAACGCCTTGGATTTTAACGATGAGGGAGACGTTTGAGCACAATTGCGGAACCGATGTCATTCGTGTATCGATAAGGCCGCTTTTTCATCCGGCTGTTTGACGGACCTTCAGTCTGATAAGGCTTAACAATAAATATAATCGGACACTCATAATGACTGAAAAAAATAACGGACTTCAAGACCTCTTTTTGAACTCCCTCAGAAAATCGAAAACACCCGTGGCCATGTTTTTGGTCAAAGGAGTCAAACTTCAAGGCGTTGTGACGTGGTTTGATAATTTTTCGGTGCTATTGCGCCGCGACGGCATGTCGCAGCTCGTTTATAAGCATTCCATTTCTACAATTATGCCATCTACGTCTCCTGACAGGGCGCTGTTTGATGAAATGATGTCCCGTACAAGCCACCGACCTGGCGCTTTGCAGGACGTCTTTCTCCACGCCATGTGCGACAAGAGCGAGTCAGTCACCACCTTTCTGGTGAATGGCGTGATGCTCCAAGGTGCCATTGCTGCCTATGATCTTTTTTCGGTCATGCTGGAACGAGATGGGACGACGCAGCTTGTATACAAGCATGCTATATCCACTATCCAGCCAGCGCACCCGGTTAACCTTGCAGAATATAATCAAGGCGTCGACGAGAGCGATATTTGAGCGGGTTTGAACGCAGCGAAACGGACGAGTTCGCGCGTGGCGCGCGTGCTTTGGTCGTTTACCCAGAGCTGCCTGGAAGAGCCTCTGTAGGGCCTGAGTCGCGTCTTGCCGAGGCTGAGGGGCTTGCACTTGCGATTGGTTTGAATGTCGTGCGCAAGAAACATTATCGCGTGCGTTCGCCGCGCGCGGTAACCTTGCTTGGCGGCGGGCAGGTTGAAGAGATCGCAGAAATGGGCCGCGAGTTGGAAGCAGACCTTCTGATTGTAGACGCATCTTTAACCGCAATTCAGCAACGAAATCTTGAAGAACGGACGGGCCTCAAGACGATTGACCGGACTGGGCTAATTCTTGAGATTTTCGGCGAGCGCGCTGCCACTGCCGAAGGGCGGTTGCAGGTGGAGTTGGCACATCTTGATTATCAAGCCGGGCGTTTGGTGCGCAGTTGGACCCATTTGGAACGTCAGCGTGGGGGCTTTGGCTTTCTTGGCGGTCCTGGTGAAACGCAGATTGAAGCTGACCGTCGCATGATCCGCGACCGCATGGCACGGTTGCGGCGTGAGTTGGAAGAGGTCAAGAGAACGCGTTCGCTTCATCGCGCTCGGCGCAAACGCGCGCCTTGGCCAGTCATTGCGTTGGTCGGATATACCAACGCGGGTAAATCGACCTTGTTTAATAAACTGACGCGCGCAACCGTGTTGGCAGAAGATATGTTGTTTGCGACATTGGACCCGACCATGCGGCAAATTTCACTGCCTGGCGTCGAAAAGGCGATTCTATCAGACACTGTTGGCTTTGTCTCGGACCTACCAACGCAATTGATCGCGGCCTTCCGTGCGACACTGGAAGAAGTGATCTCGGCAGACATCGTCGTCCATGTTCGCGATATTTCGCATCCCGAAACGGATGCGCAGCGTGACGATGTGCTGCAGATCCTTCGCGATCTTGGTGTGATTGATGATGCTGATGCTGGGAATCAACCGCGCATGGTTGAGCTATGGAATAAGATGGATCTTTTGGAAGGCGATCGTCGTGACGAATTGTCCGGCATATCCGGGCGCGATGATACCGTGCTTTTGATTTCTGCCGAGACAGGAGAGGGTGTAGGCGCGTTCAAAGCGCATTTATCGGCGCTAATTGCCAAGGGCAATGACGTTAGGACGGTGAAGCTTCGGGCTGACGATGGTGCTGCATTGGCGTGGTTACATGGGCGAGGGACCGTGACACACCAGATAGTTAACGGTGAAACCGTGTCCGTGGACGTATCGTTAAGTCGGCAGCTGTGGGGACAGTTTGAAAAGCAGTTCACGCAAGTAGTAGCGTAGAAGGGGCGCTATTTAGCTTCCTTCGCTTTTGCTTGTCGCCAGAATTCCTCTTTGGCATCCAGCGAGAGCCCAGCAAACGCTTCACCGGCAGACGCTTCCATCTCCCGAAAACGTCGATCAAATTTGGCAGTTGCCGATTTTAGAGCGTGCTCGGCGTCAACTTTGTGAAAGCGCGCAAAATTGACCACCGCAAAAAGCAGGTCTCCGATTTCCTCAGTGACATGCTCTGCCGAAGTTGCGCTTTCAACTTCTTGTAATTCTTCAATTATTTTATCACGTGCGCCAGACTTATCTGGCCAGTCAAAGCCAGTACGCGCAGCGCGCTTCTGTATTTTTTGTGCGCGTAACAATGCGGGAAGGGCGAGGGCAACACCGGCTAGGGCGCTGGTGTCTTCATTACCGCTACGTTCAGCAGCCTTAATACTCTCCCATGCTTCTGGGACAGCTTCATTCCCGATAACTTTGTCGCCAAAGACATGCGGGTGCCGCCGGATCATTTTATCGCAGATACCGCTGATTACGTCTTGCAAACCAAAGGCTCCAAGTTCTGACGCCATCTGGCTATGGAACACGACTTGAAGCAGTAGGTCGCCTAATTCGTCTTTTAATCCGTGAAGGTCATTGCGTTCGATCGCGTCGGCAACTTCATATGCTTCCTCAATGGTATAAGGCGCAATGGTAGAAAAATCCTGCTCAAGGTCCCAAGGACAGCCGTCGTTAGGGTCACGCAATTGGGCCATGATTTTTGTGAGAGGGGTTATATTGGTGCGCATCTGTGAGCCTGCATCTTTAAGTTCGATAATATATATTATGTTAAATAATATATATTATTAAGTTTGAGTTGAAGTCGAATATAGTCCTGAGCATCACGGTTGCAGGACCATCACATTGCCTTCAACCTTCCAACTCTGCATAACATCGAGGAAGTTCATACCAAGCACATTTGTGTCTCCAAAATTCTCGGATACCACCGCCCGATGATTTGTTATCACATGCGGTCCTATTTTTAGCGATCTTATCATGCCACGCTCGGCCGCTACACGGCCGTTAGCTGTGCCCAGCATGACTGGATAGCCGCCGGTTTCAACATCAACTCGTGCGTCTTTGGCAGTGTTCGCGTTCATGGCAGTAAATGTTGCGCCGCTATCGATCATAAAACGCACTGGCGTACCATTTACCTCGACCTGAAGCCAATAATGGCCATCGTCCTGTCGCCGCAATGCAATGGCTTCACTGGTGATGCTTTGTCCTGCTGCGCCAGAAATATCGGCTTTGACACGTTCCCAAATACCGATGAATTCATACCGAAAGCTGAAAACAGCAAACAAAGCCGCAAAAATCGCTATCCAAGCCAGCCCAGCCTTGGCGACATAACCCAGCGGTAAACGCCGGGCCGCGAGTGAGCTGATCAACAGCAATATGCACACGACGCCCCAAATAAACGATGGGCTGTCCTCGATGAAGTTCATCGTATCGCCTTAGAAAACAGATTGTAGAAATTGTCTGAAGTTTGCTGCGCAAGGATTTCGGGTGTCACGCCGCGTAACTGGGCGACAAAGCGCGCGGTGTCAGCCACAAAGGCCGGTTCGCCGGTCCTTCCGCGATGTGGAATTGGCGCCAAAAATGGCGCGTCGGTTTCAACCAGCAAACGGTCTTCTGGAAGCCATTTGGCCACGTCCTGAAGGTCCTGTGCGTTTTTGAACGTTACAATGCCGGATAGCGATATGTACATGCCAAGATCCAAGGCAATTCGGGCAAATTCGGCACTGGCGGTGAAACAATGAATGACGCCAGTGAAAGCCCCTTCCCGCATTTCTTCGGTCAATATCGCGGCTGTGTCTGCCTCTGCATCGCGTGTGTGAATAATGATCGGCAGGCCCGTTTCGCGCGACGCCTTGATATGTTCGCGAAAGCCAGTGCACTGCTGGGCGCGGTCGCTTTTGTCGTAATAATAATCCAGGCCGGTCTCGCCTATGGCAACAACACGCGGATGCGCTGACTTTTCGACTAGCTTTGCACAATCCATACCAACATGTTGGTCGGCCTCATGTGGATGAATGCCAACGGAAGCCCATACATCGCTTTCCTGCTCGGCTAATCCGATGACGTCATCCCACTCACACTCCCTCGTGGAAATGTTGAGCATCGCAGCCACACCACTTTCCCGCGCCCGCGCAAGAACATCGACTTGCTGTTCAACCAAGCCCTTATAATTGAGGTGGCAGTGGGAATCGACGAACATCAGGCGGTAGCCCCTTGCTCCGCCGGCATTTCTAGCCGCGGGAAAATGCCTACAGGCTGGGCAATCTGGAAGCCGCTTCCGGCTAGTTGCGCATACCAATGCGTCCCAGCGTCTGCAAAATTGCGTACTTCATTGGGCACGCCCATTTGATCAAGCAACTTGGCTGCGGACCCTGGAATAATCGGCAGCGCGGCAATGGCAAGCTGCGCGATACATATGAACAACGTTGCCAATACGGTTTCCATCCGCTCGGGATCGGTCTTTTTCAGAGCCCAGGGCGCTTGCACGTCCACATAAGCGTTACAGGCAAACACCGCCTGCATCCACGCCTCTAAAGCCTGTGACATCGCCAAGTCTTCGAAATGCGCTGGAATTTGCTTTGAAACCGCGTTCCCGACCAATTCTAGCAAGGCGTTATCGTCGTCATGATGCCCGCCAATAGCCGGAAGGCGACCCTCGCAGTTTTTGAATATCAGGGACAACGTCCGTTGCGCAAGATTGCCAAAGCTGTTGGCAAGGTCTGCATTTACGCGGGTGACAATGGCTTCGGGGCTATAGCTGCCGTCTTGGCCAAAGCTGACTTCGCGCAACAGGAAGTACCGCAACGCGTCGACACCGAAAAGTTGGGCAAGCTCCATAGGGTCGACGACATTGCCCAATGACTTAGACATTTTTTCACCGCGAGAGAGCAAGAAACCATGACCGAATACCATTTTTGGTAAGGGCAAGCCCGCAGACATCAGGAACGCTGGCCAATAGACGGTGTGGAAGCGCATAATATCTTTTCCGATGATATGGACGCTGGCGGGCCAGAATTTGCGCCACTCTTCGGTCTGGTTGGGAAAACCAATCGCCGAAATATAGGTCGTTAGCGCATCGAGCCAGACATACATGACATGGTTCTCGCTGCCTGGGACCTTGACGCCCCAATCAAAGCTGGTGCGCGATACGGATAAGTCCTTCAATCCGCCTTCAACAAATTTGACGGTTTCATTTTTGCGGCTGTCCGGGCGGATAAAATCGGGGTTCGTAGCGTAATATTCCAGCAATGGCCGCTCATATTTGGACAGCCGAAAAAACCAGCTTTCCTCAACGGTCCATTCGACCGGCGTTCCTTGGGGTGAGAGCTTCTGCCCCCCTTCCCCGTCGGTCAGCTCGCTTTCGTCATAATAAGCCTCGTCACGGACAGAGTACCAGCCATCATACCTGTCTAAATACAGATCGCCACTCGCTTCCAGGCGTTTCCAGATGGCTTGACTTGCTGTGTGATGATTTTCGGCCGTTGTACGGCAAAAATGATCGTATGAAATATCAAGAGTTTCGCACATTTGTTTGAAATATAGAGACATTTCATCTGCAAGGTCGCGCGTGGCCTTCCCTGCGGCGCGTGCGGTCTGATCCATTTTTAAGCCGTGTTCGTCGGTACCCGTAACGAAGCAGACTTCACGGCCATTCAAACGCTGAAAGCGCGCAATCGCGTCAGTTGCAATAGCCTCATAGGCGTGGCCGATATGCGGCTTTCCATTGGGATAAGCGATGGCAGTGGTGATGTAGAAAGGTTGGGACATGAATACTCTTAATTATTACTAATTTCGCGCTTTATGCGCTTGTATCGATGCCAGCAAGCTTCCCATTTGGAACACGACGCTTTGCTTATCGAGGCTTAGGGCTATCGCCCGCGCAGCAAGGCTGCTCGCGGCTTCCCACGCGGCAACGCCGTTGCGCACCTGTGCGGCATCAAGTGTGCGGGTGTATTCCGCGATTAAAGCAGGCGCACGGCGCAAGAACGCCTCATACCGTGGCTGCGCTGCCTTCAGCGCCAGCTTGTCTGACAAGCCACTCCGAAGCGCGTTGTCACGGTCACCCGTGCGTAAGATTGACGTCATGGCGTCTTCAATCTCTTTGAGATCAAGCCCGAGAAAATCCAGCGCTTGGCCCGGCGTCCCATTTCCCAAACGGATAAGCGCATCAATCTCTGTCGCGCTGACCTCTGGAGCGGCCCGTTGCAAAGCATGGGTCATATCGCTGTCAGACAGGGCCTCAAACCGCAAAATCTGGCAACGCGAGCGGATGGTTGGCAAAAGCCTATCGCTCGCATGGCTGATTAGAAAAAAGAACGTGCCAACAGGCGGCTCCTCAAGCGACTTCAGCAACGCATTGGCCCCGCCGCGCTCTAGGTCGTCGGCCGCGTCTATAATGATTGCGCGCCGGTCACTAAGTCCTGGCCGCGTGGTGAGCGATTGCTGCAGGCTGCGGATCTGATCTACGGTTATGCTGCGTTTGAACTCGGTTGCATCACTGATGTCCTCATCATCTTTCAAGGCCTCTTTCGGAAGGCGTTTCACCGACAAAATATCGGGATGTGATCCCCGCGCGATCATGTTGCTATAGGCATTTTCCGGATCAACCAACAGCGCCGATGCCCGCAGTGCAAACGCGGATTTTCCAAGCCCTCTTGGTCCAGCCAAAATCCAGCCATGATGGGTCTTGCCACTTTCGTAAGCGGTTGCAAACTGCCGCCACGCCTTATCATGCCCTAAATAGTCGTTCATGCAGGTTCCATCAGATCGCTGATCTCAGCTAGCAACCGAACAGTAACTTCGTGTGGGCCGCCCGATGCATCGACAAGCCGAACGCGTTGCTCACTCTCGGCAAAGCTCACAAAAGCTATGTCAACGTCGGCGTGGAAGGTTTCGACGCGGCCCTGAATGCGGTCAGGTCGGTTCTGGTCGCGCGCGGCGGCACGGTTGGCGGCTTCCTTGGTATCAAGCCGCAACACTAAAGTCCGGTCGGGCAACATACCCCGGCTGCCGATGTGGTGCAGCGCCATAATATCAGCATCCGACAGGCCAGAGCCCGCACCCTGATAGGCACGGCTGCTGTCGATAAAGCGGTCCGATATAACCCATTTTCCGCTGGCCAGTGCAGGTTCGATCAACCGTTCGACATGGTCACTTCTGGCCGCAGCGAATAATAATGCCTCTGCGCGTGGCAACCACCGTTCTGCACTGCCGCCAAGCACCAATTGCCGGATGGTCTCCGCGCCCTCCGTGCCGCCCGGCTCGCGGGTCAATACAACCTCAAAGCCCTTTTGTTCAATGAATGCGGCCAGCGCGGCGATCTGGGTCGATTTACCAACCCCTTCACCGCCCTCGATAGATATAAACCGGCCACGCGCAGTCACAGGCTTACCCTTTGTTGCTGGCCGTTTAATGTGTCCGCAAAATGGTGCATAAATTCTTCTGTTCCGTCATGAAATGGGTCAAACGACAGAACCGCTTGCCTTCGCAATCCGATAGGCGATTTTAACCGCCGCGTATAGCGGTCTGCTGGCATTGGTCGGAACACTAATTACGCAGCTGGTCAGCCAACAACCCGACCGAAAGCGCGTAAAAATTCGAACAGTTATAGTCCAATATAACGCGGTAATTTCCGCCCAGAAGATAGCCAGCTTTGCCGACGCCATCGGGTTCAAGTAACGTGGCCATCATGCTGTCCTTTGGCCACGTCCCGCTCTGGGACGAGATCCCCAGCTGACGCCATTCAGCAATGGTGCGCCACTGACTGTGTCGGCCAAAAACGCGGGGGCATCGCGGCGGCGACATGCGTGACCCCAATTTGTCACGGTTTAAAGCTGCTGGAACATTAACGGCAAAGCCCCATTCCTCTCCGCGCCGCCAGCCAGCATTGACGAAATAATTGGCGATAGACGTCATGGCGTCGACTTCGCTGCGCCAGATGTCGGCATAGCCGTCACCATCGCCATCGCGGGCGAGCCGCAAATACACCGAAGGTAGAAACTGCGGCTTGCCCAGTGCCCCTGCCCAACTTCCTGTAATCGCATATTGCGGCACACCACGGTCAATCATCTTAAGAACCGCAATCAACTCCGCCTCAAACAACGGGCGTCTGCGGCCCTCATAGGCAAGTGACGCCAAAGCCTCGGGCGCGTTAAAATTGCCGGTAACCGCTCCATAACTGGTCTCATGGCCATAAATGGCGATCATGATTTCTTCCGGCACGCCGGTTTTTTTCTCAATCCGCTCCAGCAACGGCCGAAGCTCTGAAGATTTAAAGCGGCCTCTTCCAATGCGCGACGCATCCACATGGGTTGCTTTATAGGGTGCAAAGTTTGGGACCGGCGCGTTGGATGCGCCTTCTGGTTGCTGCTTGTCCAGGCGGACCACGGTTCGGTTGAAGCTCAGCGATGGCAGCACGCGGTCAAGCGTTGCAGTGGAAACGCCTTCAGCCAAAGCCCGCCGCCGCACCTGCAACAGATACGCCCGGAAACCGGAATCATGCGCATTTGTGCTGGCAATGGGTGCGGACACTGGCGGCGGTGTGGGCGGTATTGCCGCATCTTGCGCTGCCACATTTGGGCCAAGCATCAAGGCGCAGGCGCTTATGACCAGAGTTATCACTGTCTTACGATATGCGCGCATGCGGTTACCTGTATTCTGCATCGTTGCATATTGGCACAACGAACAAAGCCTGTGAATTGCTTTGATCCCGTCGAACGCCCATTTCAACGTGTGCTGCGGGGCAACAGCGCATCATCTACGCTTGCCATCGCAAACCGCACTGGCTAGGGGACGCTTCGTAAGCGGACAGGTGGCCGAGTGGTTTAAGGCAACGGTCTTGAAAACCGTCGTGGGTGGAAGCTCACCGTGGGTTCGAATCCCACCCTGTCCGCCAATTACGCCTCCAGCATCATCTGCCAACATCCAAGATGCCCTCATAAAACATAGGTATTTTTTAGATTAGCTGCAACTTATTGTCCAGCGCCATCTATTGCCATCCCACCGCATCTGTGTAAATTATGGTGGGATATATGGTGGGATGACGGGCAAGTGACACTTACAGCGCTAGAAATAAAGAACGCCAAACCGGGCCTTCACTCCGACGGCGGCGGCCTTTACCTTAACGTAGGTCCTACAGGCGGGATCAGTTGGATATTCCGCTACCAATTAAATAAAAGGCGGCGCGAGATGGGCATCGGCTCACTCGCGGCTCTCACTGCCCCCGACGCTCGCGCCAAGGCCGCCTCGTTGAAGGCTATGGTCGCAAGTGGGCAGGATCCACTTGACGCTCGACGGGCAAAGCAGGCCTCCGAGCGAGAAGCCGCGGCTTTGGTTGAAGCGCCGAAGGCATCACATACATTTCGCGACGCCGCGGAACGACACATAGCGATGAAGGAGACCGGCTGGTCCAATCCTAAGCATCGCCAGCAGTGGGCGAACACGCTTGAGACCTACGCTTACCCGACCATCGGCGACATGCCTGTAGAAGACATTACGTCGGCACACGTCCTCGACGTCCTGCTTCCGATATGGCCGGTTAAGCCCGAAACTGCCAGCCGCGTTCGGATGCGGGTTGAAGCGGTTTTGAACAGTGCCAAGCTATTGGGCTGGCGCAATGGTGAGAACCCTGCGGTCTGGCGTGGCGGCCTTGAGGCCGCATTGCCGCCTAAGTCGCGGGTAAAGGCCGTCAGGCATCACGCAGCCCTGCCCTGGCAACAAATTGCGGTATTCATGGCGGACTTACGTGCCCGGAGCGGAATGGGCGCAAGGGCGTTGGAGTTCACCGTTTTGACAGCCGCGCGCTCGGGCGAAGTGCGGCACGCGCAGTGGTCCGAAATCAAGGATGACATATGGGTAGTGCCTGCCGAGCGAATGAAGGCGCGGCGCGAGCACCGCGTTCCGCTCTCTCCAGCCGCTCTAACCCTGCTTGAGAAGATGCCACGTATCGATGGCTGCCCTTTGATTTTCCCAAGCACGCGCATCTCTCCCCTTTCCGACATGTCGCTAAGTGCCGTGCTAAAGCGCATGGATCTCGGCTCGTTCACGGTTCACGGGTTCCGCTCCACTTTCCGCGATTGGGCGGCAGAAAACACTGACCATGACCGCGATGCGGTCGAGATGGCACTCGCCCACACCATAGGTAGCAAGACAGAAGCGGCATACCGCCGCGGCGACATGCTGCCAAAGCGAATGAAACTGATGGCTGAATGGGCCAACTGGTGCGGAGCATGATTGATCCTCGTTTCAGAGAGGCTCTCCGCGAGGCGCACTACGATGGTAATGGCGAGGCTGTCGCCGACATATGGCGCGAGATCGCAAACGGCGAAATGTCCGATGCAGAAACAATCGCGTGGGCGAAGACTGTGAGTGAGTGGATTGGCTCGGCCAACGACCGATCGCAGGGGCTTAGCGATGAGCCTTTTTCTCAAGCTTTAACAACCCAGCCAAGTGGCCCTATCTCTCGCGTGGCGCGCATCCACGCCGCACTTGCGGTTGCAGGGTGGACAGAGCCAGCCCTCGACGGCCCTACCGATCACGGTGACGATCATGATCATGGTGACCCTGACGGGCTCGCTTACGATCTCATGAAGGCTATAGGCCACAAGTCCGAACGTCTGACTGCTGAAAAAATTTGGCGGGCAATCGCAAACGGTGAAGCACATGATTACACCAAGCTTACTTGGGTCGAGCATGTGGCCTCGGAGCTGGTCGTTGAACTTATTGACAATGCAAGTCTAAATGACAGGCTAAGAGGCCTTCATGCACTCAATGCTACAGGCCTTTGGGGTATAACAGACACGTATGCCGAACTTCGAAGTTATATCGACATGGTTGCAGATTTTCGCGAGATTGCGGGGCTCAAGGCAGCACCCAAGCCGATGCAAATAGTTCCGTTCATGCGGTCGCAAGGGCTTATTGAAAACGATATAAACAACAGAATAGCTGGCAAGAAGGCTGCTCGTCAAATCAAGCTTGCGATGGAGGCTCGCCCACCAAAGCGCCCTTAATGCCCCGAATGCCCCGCTTCAAACGGGGCAAAACCATGTGATTAAGACGTCGCTGCATCAACAAGGAGTATGCAGCAAATGTCCAAAGAGTATCACCCAGACGCGTATCTGCGTCTTAAGACCATCATCGGCGATAAAAGGAACGGGGTGCCCGGCATCCTGCCAATGGGAGCCAGCACCTTTTGGGCTGGCGTAGCGTCGGGCCGCTACCCCAAGCCAACGAAGCTTGGACCCCGCATCACCGTATGGCGAGCAGCCGACATCATCAACCTTACAATTTAGAAAAAAGCCAGCGCCTCCCATGAGGGCGACGCTGACCATGAGGCATTCTGTATGAATTTTATAGACTATAAATCTGCTGGTTGCCAGCAGAACATGACAACTAATGTGAGTTCTGTCCTCCTTGGACACGGCATAAACGACACTCGTAAGCGCACTAACACACCCTACGACACGATCGGCGTTAACGAGATCTTTGAACGCGTCACAAACCCAACATCGGTGGCAAAAGACGCTGCGGATTTTATCATTCCATCAACGTACACAACAGCTAACGGTGCCGAGGATGCACGCAGTCACCACGTCCAGCGCGAGCATGGCCGGTTCCCTTTGCTGATGGTTGATATCGACAAAGGCAATCATTCCATGTCGGACCTAACGGAGGCTGTGTCGTCTCTCTTTGGCGACGCGCGTTATGGCATTTACAGCACCGCTTCTGCCAAACCAGACGACCGGAAGTGGCGACTGGCAATCCCGCTCAACCGAGAGTTGCCCTACAACGAATGGTCGGAGGCGGGAGAAGCGCTTTTCGACCATCTTAAAACGAACGGTATTGCAGCTGATCCTAAACTTCTTGGCCCCGGTCAGCCCGTTTACTTGCCAAACGTGCCGCCAGAGAGACGTAAAGACGACGGGTCTCCGATCTTCTACGAACACGTTGTCAAAGACGGCCCAGCGGCGGATTTGAACGCGCCAGAAGTAAGTCGCCTCATCGCCGCCCTGCGGCGGCGGCGTACAAAAGAACAAGAACTGCGCCTCGCCGCTGCGAAGAAGGCCGCTAACCGTCGTAAAGGGCGTAATGCCTCGGGGTCGCGGAATGTAATCGAAGAATTTAACATCAGCCACGACATCGAGGCCCTGCTGTTCGAATATGGGTACGAGCAGTCTCCTCGGAACGAGAAGGACTGGCGCTCACCCAACCAAATGAGTGAAAGCTTCGCGACACAGGTGATGGAGGCGGATGACGGGTCTCAATTCTTTGTTTCCCTTTCTGGCAGCGATGACGATGCTGAAATTGGCGCGAAAGCGGCCAGTGGGTGCCGCTTTGGTGACGCATTCGACCTACACGTGCATTTCGAGCATAACGGCGACTTCAACGCTGCGCTCAAGCATGTTGAGGCCGAGGCTGCCGCCAAAGCCGCGTTTGAGCAAGCAAACAAGATAAAGGCTACGCCTTATAACTGGCGCGACCCGACAAAGATCCCGCGGCGAGAATGGGTATTGGGGTTTTGGCTTCTAAGCGGAACTGTCGCCGTCGTTGTGGCGCCGGGCGGCATGGGAAAGTCAACGCTGATATCCGGAATGGCGCTTTCGCTGGCGTCGGGGCGGGAATACCTTGGAAAGACCGTCTGGGGCGGCCCAAAGCGGGTGTGGGTGTGGAACCAAGAAGATGACCTCGACGAACTGTCACGGTCCCTTCAGGCGACGGCAAAGCTGCATGGGCTTGAACCGGCAGACATTTCCGACAACTTGTTTGTCGACAGCGCGATGGACGGCGCGCCGCTTTGCACCGCCACAGAGGACCGCAACGGCGTGCAGCTGCTCGAACCGGTATACGACGCGATTAAAGAGGAACTTTTGCGGCGGGGTATTAAGGTTCTCATCATTGACCCATTCGTCTCAAGCCATGAAGTGGATGAAAATTCGAACACGAAGATTGATAAGATAGTGAAGGCTTGGGCGCGTGTCGCCAAGGCCACCGATTGTGTCATCGTGTTAGTTCATCACACGTCGAAGGAGGGATCCGCTGACGTAAAAACCAACTCGGCACGAGGAGCCTCCGCATTGTCCAACGCTGCGCGGTCTCTCTTGACGATAAACCGTCTGACAGCAGATGATGCAAAAAAGTACGGGATCGAAGAAGACGAGCGTTGGAGATACGTCGTTGTTAGCGACGACAAACACAACCGCGCGCCCGCAGAAAAAGGGTCTTGGTTCCGTCGTAACTCTGTGGAACTTGGCAATGGCACATTCGAACATCTCGGAGACAGCGTTGCGGCGCTTGAGCCATGGTCGCCGCCTGCAGTTACCGATGACGTTTCTGAAGGGGACATCATTGCGATACAACGTGAGGTTGATGACGGTGAATATCGTGACAACGTTCAGGCAAACGACTGGGTAGGCATAGCCATCGGGAGAGCGATGGGTTTGAACATCCACCAAAACGGTGACAAATACCGCGTCAAAACGATCCAAGTCGAACTAAAGAAATCGGGCTATCTACGTATTGAGAAGAGGCACGGTTCAGACAGGCAGCTTCGCCCATATGTCGTATGCGGTAAACGACCCGACGATGGCTCAGATCTTCTTTGAGTAGAGCTACGAGCCATTGCTGCCACTGCACCACCTGGTTTTTGAGGTGGTGCAGAAGGTGGCTTAAGTGACAAGTATGCCGCCTCTACCACCACCCTATTATCTATATAGGGTGAGTGGTGGTGGTGGTGTCACTGATTGAGGGGTGATTTTGTGAACATGAAATTTTTTACGAGTTGATTTTTATAGTCCGATACTACTCGCAAAAATATGCAACTTGATGTACTTAAAAAGGATATTTCGAATAATATGTGAGGACGAACATGGGCGGCTACGGATCTGGGCGACGCAGCAACCGCTGGACCACTGATGACTGCCTGCGCATCAATCTGGCGAACCTGAAGCAACTCGACATGTTGAAGCGACACTGCATGACCCGCCGCGAGCAAGTGTGGAGCCAATACGGCCAGACCATCGCCGAGCTAACGCTGGTAACCGACGTTCACTGCCTTGAACCTTCGCCATGTCTGAGGGTTACGGGACGCGCGTTCGGCAATACCGTCGATTGCGTGGTGTATCTCGAGGAGCAGCCCCTGCCATACTGTGGGGAGCGTTGGTATGCCCTGTGCCCGCGTACAGGCCGCAGGATCACCGTGTTGGTGCTACCGCCGGGTCATGTCCAGTTCGCCTCTGTAACCGGCTGGAACGTGGCCTACGGCTCGCAGCGAGAGTGTCCGATACACCGAGGTCACCGCGCCATATACAAGGCTCAGGAGCGCCTCAAGGCGCTCTCCAAGTACACCCGCACGCCGACGCGGGAACGGTTGGTGGATCGGCTGATCGAGCGTCAGGTGTTTGTTGAGGAGGAGATCGACAAGCTGGCGCAGATGGTGTTTTAGATCGGTTGCTTGCGAATTTTTGATAAACTGTTTCCTGGTTCAGGAACATTTTTGAAAAACGGTCGACAAATGCAACCTGCAGCAACAGTGGCCTCTATACCCTTTAATACCTAGAACTTCTTTCAATTTTTTGGCTTTGGTAAATTCTTGAGAAACTCTGTTGCAGAAAACGGCGCAGGCGTGGCGGGGACATAAGCTGTTGCGGGGGCTGGTTGCGGTTTTGGCTTACACTTCGCGTTTTTTTTGCCGGATGTGAGGCGTTCGGCCAAGCGGCCTGTCGCCACATCAGGATAGGCTCTGGCCAATTCATCAAAAGTTTCGCATGCCTCAGCTGCCTTTCCCAGGTCAGTCAAAGCCAATCCCAAGAATAACAAACTATCGGGTGCGCGTGCGCCATGCGGGTCTGCTTTATAACTCTCGTACAAAACCTTCACCGCAGTTGCTGGTTTTTTGTCATCCAAAAATGCCCGACCAAGCAAATTGCGTGCATAGCCAGACCTTTCATGCTTGGGAAATCTGGCTAAGGTTTCTTCAAGCGTTGATTGTGCTTCCTTATAGAGTTTGGCGTCCCACAAGCGAAACCCATAGTTGTAGCCATCTTCAAAGGCGTTGCCAGTTACAGGACGTTCGACTGCGGCAACTGCTGCGCTACGGGCCAGGTTTGATTTAGTTTGCCTTTGCGCCACCACACGGTTTGCGTTCATGACTTCTAGACTGGACTGCGCTTGACTGAAGCCCTGATCCGCTGCTTTGCGGTACCAGTCTACAGCCGTAAGTTCATCCTTCGCGACCCCTAGACCGTAATGGTACACTCTCGCCAGATAGTACTGCGCTTGAGCTATACCTTGATCCGCGGCTTTGCGGAAATAGCCAACTGCTGTGGCGTTATCCTTCGTGACGCCTTTGCCGGTTGCGTACATGATACCTAGATTTAATTGCGCTTGGGCAACACCCTGATCTGCGGCTTTGCGGTACCAGCCTACCGCTGCAGGCTCATCTTGCGCAATCCCTTGGCCTTTTTCGTACATCAAACCTAGATTATACTGCGCTTGAGCTATTCCTAGGTCTGCGGCTTTGCGGAAATAGTTAACCGCTGTGGCGTGATCCTGCGCGACACCTCGGCCAGTTGCGTAGGATACGCCGAGGGTGTACTGAGCCTGAGCATAGCTTTGATCTGTGTTTTTTGCCGGGGCAGGCTTCGACCCAACAAGGTCGGCAGCATTCAGAATGCGTACTTCGTTCTTTGCCGGCATAGGCTGCGGTAAAGCATTGGCTACCAAAGGCTGAGCAGTCTGGCTATTGGCTACGGAACTTATCGCAGGCGGCGGTACTCCTAAGGGACCTGCAAAGCCCCTAAGCATGTGAACGTCAGAACCTATTCTAATGGCAAGCGTAATTGGCGTGGCCTTCTTGCTACGCCTAACTGCCGAAGGCAGCTCAAACGTCAGCATTCCGGTTATATAATGTCCAGAATTAACAGTCGTGGTCCGAAGGTTTCTTGCGATGGCGTTCCGCTCGGAAGCATGGCTTGAATGCATTTCTGATGCAGCCGCAGCATTTTCAGCCGCTACCTGCGCCCGCGCTTGCTGGGCAGCATACGGACTATAGGTACTACTTACTGCTGATCCTCTGTAAGTGCCACCGCACCCAATTCCGCAGTCAACGTAACCGCTATATGAGGTCGAGGTGCTTTGATTACCGGCATCAGTAGCCGAAAGTGCTTTGCCCACTGCGCCCATAGCGGCAAAGAATTTGTCTGCCCCCTCGCTTCTTTTTTGCTCGGCCATCAACTGGTCGTAGCTGATAACAGCTACTTGCGTGGACGTTATGTTTTCCGGTCCCACGTTGACCGGGAATTGACTGTTGTTGACGAACGTAAAGAATATCCTTGTTCGCTTACCGTCAAAAGGTTCCGGCGTCCGCATAACGACAGTTGATCCGGCCATTTGGCTAGTCACGACCTGCGCGCCACTCTCCATTGTTGCCAATTGCGAGCCTTCGGGTTGAATTTTGAGCACCGAGGGCTTCGACAAGGCTGTTTGGGGAAACGCAACCAGCAAAAGCGATGCAGTAGCAAGCAACCTTAATTTCTTCACTGTTTCCGCCTCCGAAATGAAAAGCAATCCTGCTGTGCCGCCAGGTCTTGTCGCGCTCGCTTCTGACGGGTAGCAAAGACGGTGATATACCAACGATCGATTTGTTGAGAACCCCCCTTGAAGTCCATCTTAAGAAAACGTCCAAGTTAGACGCAGTCTAAGGACACACGTACGCGAACGCGGGCGCGGGTAGTGGACCGACGGATCGACAAACTGGTAAAGATGGTGTTTTGAACGAATGATTTTAGTCTGCTTGTTTTAAAGGCTTTGGTCTAAAATCCTGCCCTCTTGGTATGCCCGCAAACCCACGAACGATCCATCCCATGATAAAGCTGAAGATCCAGAAGCCCCCGATGAAATAAGCAGCTATCAATAGAACTTCTTTTGAATGTTTGAAGAACGCCTCCCTCTCGATGCGGGGAAGTTCTTTTTCAATTTTTTCTGCCGTGTCTGCGTCAATCTCGAACTCTGCAACGCGGCGTGCGACATAGCTTGATACATCTGCCTCAACTTCTTCACCAGTTAAGTCTTGATTGTCCCTCAGCTGCGCCTCTTGGATACTACGGCGAGTTCGAGCGGCCTCTAACGCTAAAAGGCGAGCAGCTTTGACGTCACCTGCCGCGGTCGCTTTGGCGACTGCTCCTTCGACTTTGTTAAGGTATTTTCCCTCTTCAGCAGCAGAATAGTAGACAATGTTCCCCTGTTCATCTGGCTGGAAACATAGTGATATACTTCTCAATAAGCCTGGCCTTATTTCGAAATCATAGATCATCTCGGTTTGAGAGCATATCAAAGTGCCCGGGTACCGGTCGTCTGGATTTTCAGGCGGAAGGTTAGCCCGCCACTCATCGCGTGGAGATCCGGTCGAAAATTCTAACGCTGGGGGCGAGAACTCAAAGTATGCGTTATAGGCGCCAATAAGTGCCGCAATCGCCATGAAAAGCTTTGTTATGCGGCGACCGCCTTCGAACCAGTTTAGAGCCACTTACTGCTATTCCTTTGCAGCTTCAGCAGGCGACACCGGCTGCACCTCATCCGGTAGGTATTTAACTACTATCATTCGCGTAACAGTTTTGCTGCCCCCCATAGCAAGAAATCCGAAGAACGGACTTGCACTCCCAAAGCCACCCGTCTTTCCGACTTCATCTTGGCTTTCGACTATGACTGCATTACCTCCGGCGCGCTTAACCTTAGAGGCGATGCTGGGACTGCCTATGGCATGGCCTCCATCCATTAGCTCATCGCGCCTGTCCTGAACAAAGCCGATTATCTGATATCTTCGTGGCGGTGTGCCCGTAGTCCAATAATCAATCCCATTTTTTGTGATCTTAGTGCCGCCTTCGCCTGTCGCAACTTTTGGAGGCCCCTCATAGATCGCAAAGTCAATTTTTGCTTGCGCGAACGCGGGCACAGACAAAAATGGCACAATCGCTAGCGCCATGGCTAATGTAATCACGTAGATGCTTCGCTTCATGTCAAAAACCCCATTTAATCAATATAGGCTATATCTCTTTTTAGCGATGAAACTTCGTTCTCAAGTTCCTCGATCCTAGCAAGCAACCGCCGATCGTTGCCTGTTAAATAGCCAGTTTCTTTGATGCGCACTGCCGCTTCCTTTTTAATTTTCAGTCGGAGTTTTTATAGTCCTAGTTGGTACGCAATCGATTTTTGGTCAATCTACATTTACCTTCATCCAGAAAATTCCGCTTGAACTATCCAACCGATCGGCTGATAACAGCATCATCGTTCAGAAGGGCTTTAGCGCCCTGCCAACCGACCAACTCCGGCACCGGTGGCAAAACAACGAGGCTCGCAAGAGCAAACAAGGAGGTAAATATGGCTAACGATGCTACACTTGAGGGGTTCCGCCTCTCCTACGGTCGTGGACGCTGCTCAAGTGTAATCCTGCCCCATGCAATGATTGCCGACACTAGGGACGACCTCATTGGGTGCCTTGCTGCGAAGCTTCTCAATACGCCCGGCGGCTGGTCGCCGACGAAAGAGAGCATGCGGCAGCACCTCGAGCGTCTTACATGCATGCACGGCTACGAAGGCGCCCTGCTCGACTATCGGGACTACCAACTGACCCGCGTTGGCCAATCGTTTCAATACGACGTACCGCAAGGCAAGAGGGGCTTCCTCAACCAGTTCGCGGGAAACAGGGTTCGGCTGGTGTGCACGCACAACGGACCGTTTCGGAAATGGGTGCGTGTTGGACTTGTGTGGCATGGCTGTGAGTGAAATGAACGGAAGGACTGAAGATGGTTTTTGTAAAGACTAAATGGGGTGGCTTTCACAAGCCGCCTTACACGGAAGAAGAACAGTTGGAGATTGCGCGGCGTACGACGGGCGCGGTGGCTTATAAAAGCCACCAGCACCGTCATCCTCCTCGCCCAAAACACCTATCGTCGAAGAAGAGCTTCAAGCCTTACGGTCAGTCTCCACCTTCGGCTAAGGCTGTCGTTGGAAGCCTTGAGAAGGAGGGGTAAATGGTCGAACGAACAAAGCACATAGCCGCCCGCGTTGACGATGCATCCTCGGAATGGGAGCGCTTTCGACCGAAAGACGACCCTTATAGCACGGACCCAGTCGTTTGGGCACGGGCCTACAACCAACGCGAGCCTGTGTCGGAGATGGACCTTGTTTACTGGTTCGAGTGCGCGATGCACGCGGCACGAACCGGGTATTACGATCCAGATCCACCGATGGACGGCGACTAAACGCAGCGAAAGCAAGATCGCCCTTCAGCTATCTGCGTTAGTAAGCGCTCAGGCCATTGAGCACGAAACGCTAATCGCCACTGGGAGCTATCAAAGTAAGCCCGCAAGCCGTTTCCTCAGCTTCTCAGATGCTTCCTCATTCAGAGCAATTAAATGGAGAGTGGGAACTCAGCTTCACGTTTCGTTTGTTCAGCATCTAAAATCTGATTTCTCTTAAAAATTGTTTCTTGCCATTGCTGTGCTTCACGATCCTTTATGAACGCCGCATCTGGGGCAAGGCGCTTAACGGCCTCCTCAACGCTATCGAGGCTGACACGAAAAAACTCTTTCCTCATATTTGATAAGTTTACGCGGTGGGCATGGAATTCGGAATGCAAACTAGCCTCCAGTTTGAGAGCTTCGCCTGAATAAATCATAGCATGTGTATCGAAGGTAAATGGGACACTGGCATCACCCAGCTCTCGAATGCGATCATCGGGGTCAAGGCGACGAGTAACGCCGATTTTGACGATACCTTCCCCAAAAGAACCCACGTTTGAAATTACGTAGACAAAACCAGTTGATGTTAGTTCGGCCATCGACTTTGCTCGTTCAGTTCTTTCATGAGCCTCGGCAAGTAATTGCTCTAATTCTTCGATGCGTTGGCGTAGCTTCGTATCTGTATCAGCACCAGCTGATGCGCGAACTTCGTTTAGTTTCGATTGCCATCGTTTCTCTTCCAGCTCGGCATCATATATATCTTGCCGAAGCCTCGCTTCCTGGCGTTCATTGCTTCTTAGCTCGGCAAGCCTATCCCGCTCCTGTTTCTTATGTTCTCGATGTTCGTGGGTGACCTGAAGTTCATCGATTTTTAGCTGTACATAACGTTCTGTTATTGACAGCATCATGCTTTTATTGGCTTTGTTAATTTGTTCTGCGGCGTTTATTATACGCTTTTCCATTGCGTTAGCATTGTTCCATTTGGTGTTTGCTATTGCTGCCTCACATTCACTGTTGAATGCGCGTAGGGATAGTTTTTCCTGCCGTTTAACTGCCGTTCGTCCCTGAGACAGGCTACCATTCATGGTCCAATTAGCATCGCAAATAGTAGCAAGGCCCATCGAAATCAGGGCTTTTTGTTCATTGCGAATTAAAGCAATTCTTTCCTTGAAAAGCTCACCATCATTAAAGGCGAATTGTGGCTCATACACGCCAAATTCTGCGAAAGAGAGAGTGTCGTCGTAAATTGCAATTTGCTCTTCGAGACGCGTCAGTATCGATCTTTTCTCTTCATATGTTGATCTTGCTTCCTGAGTATCTTGTAATATGGATGCTAGACTTTGTGAGAGCTTCTCAGCTTCCTCTTCAAGAGAAGTTATTCCCGCGTATTTGATTGTCAGCAACTCGCGCTGCTTTTTTTCTTTCAGCCAAAAAACTAGCAATATGGAGACAATGCCAATCAACACCACAAGGCCAATTATCAAACCGTTCATTTTTCAACCTTTTTATTTCTAACTCGCTAATTTGTTATGATAACAATTGGCGCGATCCATTAAATCTTCCAGATGCAAATTCCTAATGATCCGGGTCTTCACCAGCCTCGTATGCATTCCTCATTTCGTCGACCTTGTCGTCAACTGCGTCATCAAAAGCCTGTCCACCTTCGTAGAAGGAATTACTGTTACCGGGAGTTGTATACCCGTTGTCCGCCCGCCATCTCCATCCTGCTTCGTGACCTGAGCAGTCGCTTGTGCACCCATAACTGTAATCATAATTTTCTGACGCAAGATCATCTTCTGCCGCTTCTTTTGCTGCATCCTCATCAAATGGCTCGCGTGTGTCATCTTCGTGGTCTTCAATGACGCTTTCGGCAGTGCCATACTCAGCAATTAGATCTGCCGCTTCATCGTCGCTTATCCCCAGTTCGGACGCGACCTGCTGTTCATCTTCTGAAGGGGACCCTGAGCAATTGTAAATTGCTAACACGGCCAAAATGGCGAGTACAATTCCGCCACCGCTATCAGAGTTATCTGCCATTTGTGTTCATCATCCCTAGCAAAGCGATTGCCCCTCCAATCGTCTGATGCCACCGTTCTACTTCGATATCATAATGCAAGTCGAGCAGATAAACGGATTGCAATCTAGTATGCTAAGTGAACACAGAGCGCTGGCACGAGGCAAATACAATTGCATTGTGACCGGCTCATTTAGACTTAGGTTAACCCCGCCTAATAATCGACGCTGGCAAAACATAACTCAACGATTATGCAGTGCTTATGAATGATGCGTATTTCGCGGCAACGCTTAAAGACTTCCTCGCCACCTCCGATGAGGCAATCTTGGGTGAACTGACCCAAGCCCATAACCATGCGCTTGAACATCAGCAGCGGGACGCATGGCGGGATGAAGTTCGGTATCTCCGTTCGGCATTGTCCAGTATCGACGATGCATACGTTTTTCTTGAGTTTTCGATCCCGCGGATGGGGAAGCGGGCAGACGTATTGATCGTGCTTGGAGGTGTAATATTCGTTGTCGAGTTCAAAGTTAATTCGGCGAGCTTTGACAGCTATGCGATCGATCAGGTGCACGACTACGCATTGGACGTGAAGAACTTCCATCTGGGCAGTCACGCACATCCGATCGTTCCGGTCCTTATTGCGACCAAAGCCTCAAGCGGCGTAATTAGGCAGCCCGAATGGGCGGTAGACGGTGTCGCCAAGCCTATCCTCGTTGGGCAGACCGGTTTGGCCGACGTACTTGCCATGTGCGTTCAAGTTAAGCCCGCAACGCCGCATATCGACGTAGCTGCATGGAGAACATCTGGTTACCGTCCGACGCCAACAATCATCGAAGCGGCGGAAGCCCTGTATCGTAACCACGCGGTTGAAGAAATATCGCGATCAGACGCAGGCGCGAAAAACCTGCAAACGACGTCTGATATGATTGCGGCGATCATCGACCGATCGAAGTCGGAAGGTCGAAAGTCGATATGCTTTATTACAGGTGTACCCGGTGCCGGTAAAACGCTGGCTGGATTGAACATCGCGGCGAAGCGATCCGAGAAGCATGAAGACGAACATGCGGTCTTCCTGTCAGGCAATGGGCCTCTCGTGGACGTGCTACGCGAAGCACTCGCCCGAGACCAAGTCGCTCGCGAAGGCAGTAAAAAGACCGACGCGTATCGGTCGGTCCGCGGGTTTGTTCAGAACATACATCATTTCCGTGACCACTATGTTGGGAACAACGAACAGCCTTTTGAAAAGGTTGTCGTGTTTGACGAAGCCCAGCGGGCGTGGACGAGCGATCAAGCTTCGAAATTCATGCAGACGAAGCGCGGTCATCACGACTTTAACATGTCCGAGCCAGAATTCTTGATCAGCGTCATGGACCGTCATGACGACTGGTGCACCGTCATCTGCTTGATTGGTGGTGGGCAGGAAATCAACACAGGTGAAGCAGGTCTGTCCGAATGGTTGGCCGCTTTGCAGCATCGTTTTGCAGACTGGGACGTGCACGCATCTTCATTACTCGATGATCATCAGTACACGATCGATGCAAAGGCGACCGAGTTGCTCGATGCTGGCCATATTGAGAAACATCCAGACCTCCATTTGTCGGTCTCGATGCGATCATTTCGGGCGGAGCGAGTGTCATCATTCGTCAGTCTTTTGTTGGACGGAGACGCCGCAAATGCGCGCGATGTCTTCAACGACTTGTCTGACCGCTACCCGATAACGTTGACGCGTGACCTTTCACGCGCCCGTGAGTGGCTCAGAGGCAAGGCAAGGGGAACGGAACGGTACGGCCTTGTAGCATCGGCAGGAGGCTACAGGCTGCGTCCTGAAGGCGTTCACGTAAAATCAAAGATCGATCCGACATCGTATTTTTTGAATGACCGATTTGATGTGCGCTCGTCCTACTATCTGGAAGAAGTCGCTACACAGTTTGACATTCAGGGTCTGGAACTAGATTGGGCCGGCGTCTGCTGGGATGCTGATTTGCGTCGGGCTGACGATGCTTGGCAGCATTACGCCTTCAAGGGCACCAAATGGCAGCAGGTTCGCAACGAGACGAACCAGCTGTACCTCCTGAACGCTTATCGTGTCCTGCTCACGCGCGCGAGGCAGGGTCTGATCATTTTCGTGCCTCACGGCGACGGAAAGGACCCCACTCGACCGCCAGCCTTTTATGATGAGACGTATGCGTTCTTGGTTTCGTGCGGCGTTTCCGAACTCAAATAAGGTAAGCCCAGGACGCAACGGTCGCCCGGTGCTTGCTATGTGATTGCTGCCCGCCCTGCTCTACTTGCATCAAGCAGGCCTGTTGCTTTAGCTGAAGTGGTGGGATAAGTGGTGGGACAAATCCCATTACTTAGAAAAATTTAAGTAAAAAGCTTGTAATTGGCGGACACCCTGTCCGCCAATTATCGCTGCCTGTCGCGCTCTTATTTCTCCGGCGTCAATTTCGCGCCGCCTTCGATGTTCTCGTTAAAGCTGGTGACGATAGAATCCACAATCATCTGGATTTCTTCCGATGCAAATTTCTCCGCTTCGGTCTGGCTTGATCCATAAGACCGCTCTGACTTTAAAAGGATTTCCTTATACGCCGCGCGCTCCGTCGGGCACGCCGCGTCGGAGGTTTGGATGAAAGCACTCGGGCTCGCTTTTTCGCTAACTGCGTTGTTGTGCACTTCGATCATACAATTGTTGAACGATTTACGCGCATTGTCCATGGCGTCACCCTTCATAGCGGCCATGCTAAGCAGTGCAGTTGCGATGATAGTTATCATGTTCCAAAATCCCCGATGTTCTTGACCTGACGGTTCTACAACCGCTGGCGCATCCAGTTTACACAATCGTCATGGTGCAATCAATGCGCCATGACGGGTTGATGTAAACTGAATTATTGCACGACCTTGCCGCCCTTAATCACGGCATCGACCGATTCCAGTTCGCGCACATCAGCCAAAGGATTTCCATCCACGGCGATGATATCGGCAAAACGGCCAACCGCGATGGCGCCCACATCTTTCTCACGATCAAGCGCCTGCGCCGCATTGCGGGTAGCTGCTTGAATGGCTTCCATAGCCGTCATGCCATATTGCACCATGATCTTGAACTGACCGCCAACCAAGCCGTGCGGCATCACGCCGGCGTCGGAAGCAAAGACCATTCGAACGCCGGCCTTGTGTGCCTTACGGAAATTGTCGCGCTGTATTTGCGCGACCTCGCGGTCTTTACGCAAATTATCCTCAAGCACGCCATTTTTGGCGCCTTCGGCCTGCGTATAATCCGTGTTGTATACATCCATGGAGAACCAGACCGGACGCGGCCGTGCCACGGCAAGTTTAATCCCCTCATCATCGACAAGGCTGGCATGTTCGATGGTATCAACACCGCCCTTTATCGCCGCCTTGATTCCCTCTGCGCCATGCGCATGCGCCGCAACGCGCAAGCCCCATTGATGCGCCTCATCCGCAATTACGCGGAGCTCGCGCTCGGAAAGCTGTTGTTGGCCGGGCTCGGTGTTGCGAGAGAATACCCCTCCTGTTGCGCACACCTTAATGACCTCAGCGCCATATTTACGCTGACGGCGCACCTGGTACCGCAATTCGTCTTCGCTGTCGGCGATACCTTCTTCCTTGCCGGATTTTTCGAGGCTTGGTGGTAGGAAGGTCGAGTCACAATGACCACCTGTTGCGCCTAAAGCATAGCCAGCGGGCACAATGCGCGGGCCCGTCGCATATCCGTTTTGTATGGCTTGTTTTAAACCAATATCGTTGCGGTTGCTTGAGCCGACGTTGCGGACGGTCGTAAACCCAGCCTTGAGCATCGCCTGCGCCGATCCAACCGCCGTCATGCCCCAGAAACTGTCGGTGAATTCAAGCCCGCGGTAACCGCCTATGTCAGCAGGACCATCGAGATGGACGTGCATGTCGATTAGGCCAGGTAAAAGGGTTTTTCCGGACATGTTGATATGCGTGACATCGCTGCCCCATTTGACGGTGCGCGCGTCAGCCATGCTGGTGATGCGGCCGTCTGACCCGACAAAAACTGCTGGAAAGTCTATGGTTTTACCGGTCAAAACGTCGATCATCTTGTCAGCAGTAATGACCGTTGTTTGCGCCCGCGCTGTGCCAGGCAAAAGTGCTGCGCCCGTTAACACCGCGACTCGCATATTCCGTCGTAAATTAGCCATTAACTGCATGTTTCACGTCCCATAAATAATCAGTGGACCGTAAGGTGACAAATTACCGGCGTGTAGGACAGTAAAAATTAGCGCCCCGTATTCTAAAACTTTTGGACAGTTGGGTCTTTGTTCTGCCGTTGCTCCCGGCGGAAGGAAATGACCGCTGCAGCCATTAACGCAAAAGACGTCCCAAGCATCCATCCGCCGATGACATCTGTTGGCCAATGGACATTTAGCAAAATACGGGAAAGACCCGTAAGCAAAATCATCGCCGCAGCAGCCAATTGCCAAGCAGGATGGCGCGCTTGCGGAACGAGCATGATGAATAGCAAATAGACCACAGCTGCGTTGGCTGCATGACCGCTTGGAAATGCCGGGCTGCTGATCAGATCAAGTTGCGGGACCAGATCAGGACGAACACGCGCGAAAAAGTTTTTTAGTATGTCGGACGTCATTGCGGAGGCTAAGGTCGCAACCGCCATTGCCAATGCTGCCCCCCGACCCGACCAGCGCCAAAGTGCAAGGGCAAGACTGCCAACGATGACATAGCGCTGAATACCGCCACCAATCCAACTAATGCCTTGCATGACAAGGATGAGCCAATCAGGCGAAACGCCGCGCTGCATGTTTAGGGCGTGTGATACGGCAATGTCAAAATCATGAAAACGCCGTGCTGTGACGGCAAAGCCCAAAGCAATCGTTGCCGCAAAGAGCAACAAGCCAGATGCAAACAGACGTGCGGACAAAGTCACATGTGCAACATCTTGCCATAAGCGCCCAAGACGCTTTCGTGCATCATCTCGCTCAAGGTCGGATGCGGGAAGACTGTGTGCATGAAATCGGCTTCAACCAGTTCAGCAGTTTTGCCGATTGTGTAGCCTTGAATAAGCTCAGTCACCTCCGCGCCAACCATATGCGCGCCAAGCAACTCACCAGTTTTGGCATCGAACACGGTTTTGATGAAGCCTTCTGCCTCACCCAGTGCAATCGCCTTGCCATTACCCATGAACGGGAAATTGCCAACCTTGACGTCATAGCCTGCCTCTTTGGCTTTGGCTTCGGTGAGGCCGACGCTTGCGACCTGTGGATGGCAATAGGTGCAGCCGGGGATGTTCAGCGGGTCCATCACATGCAGATGCCCGCCAGCAATGGTTTCGGCAGCAATCACGCCTTCATGGCTTGCCTTATGCGCCAACCAAGGCGGGGCGGTAATGTCGCCAATCGCCCAAAGGCCCGGCACGTTGGTGCGGCAGCTAGGTTCGGTTTTCAGAAAACCGCGATCCATCTCAACGCCAAGCGCTTCCAACCCGATATTCTCGGTATTGGGGACAATGCCAATGGCGACAATGCAATGCGTGAACTCAGATGCCACGACTTTGCCATCCTTGCCCTTAATGGATGCCGACACGGCAGTGGCAGTCGCCTTCAGGCTTTCGACACCCGCCCCGGTCATGATGGTCATGCCCTGCTTTGTGAGCGCCTTTTCAAGGAAGGCCGAGACATCAGCATCCTCGACCGGAACGATGCGATCGAGTATTTCAACCACGGTTACATCTGCGCCCATGTCATTGTAAAAGCTCGCGAATTCTATACCAATTGCGCCAGATCCAATAACAAGCAATTTCTTTGGCATCTCGGGCGGCACCATCGCGTGGCGATAGGTCCAGATGCGCTCTCCGTCTGCGGGCGCAAAGGGCAAATCGCGGGCGCGTGCGCCGGTGGCGATGATGATGTTCTTCGCGGTTAGTTCCTCGGTCTTGCCATCCTTGGTGACCGAGAGTGTATTCGCCGCTGTCAGCTTGCCATCGCCCATATGGACGGTGATCTTGTTCTTTTTCATCAGATGCGTGACGCCTTGATTCAACTGCTTGGCAACGCCACGCGACCGCTTCACCACCGCGTCGATATCCGCGCTTATATTGGCCGCCGTCAGGCCATAATCGCCCGCATGCTGCATATAGTGATATATCTCCGCAGACCGCAGCAGTGCCTTGGTCGGAATGCAGCCCCAGTTGAGGCAAATCCCGCCGAGATTTTCACGCTCAACAATCGCGACTTTTAGCCCAAGTTGCGCCGCACGAATGGCTGCGACATAGCCACCGGGGCCCGAGCCGAGGACGACCAGATCATAATCAGCCATTTTACGCCACCAAGCCCAAGGGCTTCTCTACAAGTCCCTTGAACACCTTCATGAACATCGCTCCGTCTGCGCCGTCGATGGCGCGGTGGTCGAAGCTGCCGGTAGCCGACATGACTGTCGCGATAGCGAGGGCGTCATCGACAATATAGGGCCGCTTTTCGCCTGCTCCGACTGCTAGGATCATGCCTTGTGGCGGGTTGATCACTGCGTCGAATTGCTTGATACCCATCATACCCATATTGGAAATAGATGCGGTGCCGCCCTGATATTCATGCAGTTGCAATTTGCCTTCCTTGGCGCGGGCAGCAAGTTCGCCGACTTCGGTCGAGATTTTGGACAGCGACTTGTTCGCAGCGTCCGTAATGATTGGCGTTATGAGGCCAGTGGGCACCGAGACAGCAACGCTGATGTCGGCGCGCGTATATTGCAGCATATTATCACCCGCAAAGCTGACATTGCACTTCGGCACCTGAACCAGCGCCAACGCCAGTGCCTTGATCAGCATATCGTTTACCGACAGCTTGATACCGCGCGCCTCCAAAGACGCATTGAGCTCTCCGCGCAGTTTTAGCAGTGCGTCAAGGCGCACATCGACGGTCAGATAGATATGCGGCACCTGTTGCTTGGACTCGGTCAGGCGGCGCGCAATAGTTTTGCGCATATTGCTGAGTTTGATGACCTCGTGCGGGATGTCGGTGTTTATACCTGCTGTGGGGATCGGAGACAGCGCTGCGGCCGCCGCAGGGGCCGAATGCCCAACCGTTACCCTCGGTGCGTTTTTCGCTGCCGCCTCAACATCTTCCTTGACGATGCGGCCATTGGGGCCGCTGCCGGTTACGCGGCTTAGGTCAACGCCCTTTTCTGCCGCTATCCGCTTGGCCAATGGGCTGGCTATGATACGTTCGTCATCGGAGGATTGTTTCTGCGCATCAACTTTTAATATTGTTATCGGCGTCTCAATCGACTTTGACACGACCTGCACTGTTTTTGAAGCTTCGGGTAACGCAGCTGCCGGTGCGGTTGATTTTGGCGCAGGTGCCGCGTCCTCATCCTGACCCTGAATCATCGCGATTACCGTGCCAACCTTCACGCCGTCGGTTCCTGCGGCCACGAGCAGTTTTGTGACGACCCCGTCATCAATCGCCTCGAACTCCATAGTCGCCTTGTCGGTCTCAATCTCTGCCAATAAATCGCCTGAAGAAACGCTGTCGCCTTCCTTCACAAGCCACCGCGACAATGTGCCTTCTTCCATGGTGGGGGAAAGCGCGGGCATTTTGAGTTCGATGGGCATTGGGTAATAGCCTTTTTTGGACTTCGTTGATAAACCCGAATAGCCAAGCTTTCCCAAGCGTCAAGCGTGATTAGGTTGCCAATCATGCAATTTTCGCGCAGTCTAACTTAAATCACAAACGGCTGGCGACAAAGCCGGTTCCGGGGGAATGTATGCGGACATATCTGGTGGTCATCGACGAAACCGAAGAAGCGCGCCTCGCTCTGCGTTTTGCGTCACGTCGTGCTGCCAAAACCGGAGGTGAAGTGCATATCTTAGCCCTCGTTGAGCAGGCTGATTTTGTCGCATGGGGCGGCGTTCAGGCAACCATGGAAGAAGATGCCCGCGACCGGGCAGAGCAGCTTGTGACTGCTGCGGCGGGTTCAATTTTCGACGAAATGGGCGTTCGCCCTGCCATCACCGTCAAACCCGGCGAAGCAATCGACGTGGTGAAGGTCATGCTCGAGGAGCATCCGGGCATTGCGGCGCTTGTGCTTGGCGCCGCTGCCCAAGGCGCACCGGGACCGCTGATAGCGCACTTTACCGGCGTCAATGCCGGGACACTGCCCTGCCCGGTCATGGTGATTCCGGGATCACTCAGCGATGCGCAGCTAGATGATTTGAGTTAATTGCTAATATGGGGCAACGCGGGGTCCGAGATTAGCGCTTTTTCCCTTGATGCCTTATATTCCCGGGGCGCCCGCGCTTTCCGGCGTCATATTTTCCAGACCTGGGCTTGCCTTTATGCTTGAACCGGTCAGGCGAAAAGCTGCCGCCTTCTGGTAACTCGAACCGCAGAGACCCTGAAATGGGGTTTGCCTCGGCCAGACGCAGTTCCAGTCGCATTCCCGGGCGATATTCCTGCCGCGTTTTTTCACCGATTAGTGTTTGGCTTGCCTCGTCATAATGGAAATAGTCTTTGCCCAAGGTTGAGACTGGAACCAAGCCATCCCCTCCAACCCCCTCAACTGTCGCGAAAAATCCAAAATTCTGTACGCCCGTGATGCGCGCTTGAATGATTTGTCCGACCTGCGCGGAAAGATACGCCGCGATATAGCGGTCAGTCGTCTCACGCTCGGCTTCCATCGCGCGGCGTTCGGTGCGGCTAATGGCTTCGGCAGTTGCCGCCAGCTTCGTAATGGCTGCCTCGGTGATGCCAGTCGTCGGCTCAACATCCTTCAACTTGGGTTTGGGCATCTCAAGCCCGTAAGAACTCACCAGCGCCCGGTGTACGATCAGGTCGGCATAACGGCGGATTGGCGACGTGAAATGGGCGTAGCTACCCAGTGAAAGGCCAAAATGGCCGACATTATTGGGGCCATAATAAGCCTGCGTCTGGCTGCGAAGCACCGCCTCCATGATCTGCGGGCGGACCTCCTCGTCAATGACTTTCTCAAGGATCGCGTTTAATGTCTCTGGTTTCACCACTTGACCCAACGCGAAGTCGATTTCAAAGGTCTTGAGATATTCCTTCAGCGCAACAAGCTTTTCGCGGCTTGGCGGCTCATGGGCGCGGTAAATTAAGGATGATTTCTTGACTTCCAATGCCTTGGCAGCCGCAACATTTGCAGCGATCATGAAATCTTCTACCAAGCGATGGGCTTCAAGCTGCTCGCGCACAGCAACTCCAATCACACGGCCCTGTTCGTCGAGCGTAATTCGCTTCTCGGGTAAGTTAAGCTCCAATGGCCCGCGTTTATGCCGCGCCTTTGCGAGAAGCCGCCAGCAGGCCCAAAGCGGCTTGAGAGCGGTTTCGAGCAACGGGTTTTCCATCTGCCCATCAATTGCGGCCTGCGCGTCGGGATATGGGATATTGGCAGCAATTCGCGCGACCGCTCGGGTGAAGCGCCATGACGTAACTTGGCCTGTCTTGCCAATGGACAGGTGACAGGCAAGTACCGCTCGGTCCTCCCCTGCCCGCAAAGAACATTTGTCTGATGACAAAGCATGCGGAAGCATGGGCACGACCAAGTCGGGGAAATATACGCTATTCCCGCGCTTAGACGCCTCGTGGTCCAAGGCGCTTCCAGGACGAACATAGTAACTAACATCCGCAATCGCCACGATCGCGTCAAAACCGCCGGTTTCGGCATTGGCGGTAGCCCAAATTGCATCGTCAAAGTCGCGTGCATCGCGTGGATCGATAGCGATTATGGGCAAATGGCGCAGGTCTTCGCGATTGTCATTGGTAACGGGCAATTCCCGCACGCGTTCTGCCTCGCGTTCAGTCGCCTCCGGCATTTCAAACGGAATGCCATATTTGTGAATGGCGATAAGGCTGAAACTTTTGGGCGCAAATGGGTCGCCAAGTACTTGCGTGACCCGCGCAGATTTTTTGTGTGCGTTGCCCGTCAGTTCGGCCAACACAAGCTCGCCGGCCTTCGCGTCGCCAACATCCCCGATTTGGGTATCAAAGCGCGCCTTTTTGTCGACCGACTTTAACCAGTAGCGGCCATTTTCTCCGCCTTCGACGACGCCCAATATTTGCTCGCTGCCCTTCGCAAGCTTCTTCATGATATGGGCAACCCAGCCACTGCCGCGCTCTTCCGTGCGTGCCAATATCCGCTCGCCAATACCCAGGGCCCCGCGCTTACCTTTGGCCTCAATCACCCGAATTTTAGGCAATGGAATGCCTTCGGCTTCCCAATGTTCGGGAACGGCAACTGCTTGGTCACCGTCAATCGCCACAATTTTCAGCACTGTAACCTTCGGCACGCCGCCCATTTTGTGAAACGCGCGGCCCGGGGCCATATCGATTAGCCCTTCATCGGTCATGTCCTTCAACAACGCCTTAAGCGTAATTTTTTCATTACCGCGCAAACCAAACTCACGTGCAATCTCGCGCTTGCCCGCAGGCTCCTTCGACGTCTTGATAAATTCCAATATCTGATCGCGGGTGGGGAGCCCCTCAAATTGCGCGTATTTGGTCATGACCTAATAGGTCCGCCCTATCAACATCCGCTCCACCGCGGGCGCGCCTGTAAAGAAGCAAGCGCCGTCCGAAGGTAATGCGTCTACTGGACTGTTGCGCATGGTCAGCTTTAGCGCTTTGAGTTGCGCGACAATCTCGTCGAGCGCAACGCCGCTTGGCCGTGCCCATTGCACTTCAATCCAGCCAGCAAATTTCGCTTCATCGCCGGCAAAATGCTGTGCAAGGTCAGTTACGTCGCGACGAATATTGGCTTCGAGACGTTCCTTCGCCTGTGCATATAAGGTGCCTTGGATGTCTTCCAGCATCGCGGCTGCTGAGGCCACAAATGCATCGCGGGGGGTAAATGCCGTCGCAAGCTTGCCATCTTGCTTGTAAAGTTGGTCGCGGCGAATGACGGCGGCTTTGCCCTCGCTCATGTCCCGTGGGCCGACTTCGACAATGATAGGGGGGCCTTTCTTTACCCAAGCCCAGCGTTTGTTTGATGCCTTTGCAGCCTTGGTATCGAGCAGCACCCGCAGGGGTTCGCCAAATGCATGGTGTGCCAACAATTCGGTCCGCAGACTGCGGCAATATTCCAAAACCGCATCGTCTTCGTCATTGTCGCGCAGCATGGGAATGATCACAATTTGGTGCGGTGCAATTTGCGGCGGGCAACGCAAGCCATCATCATCGCCATGCGTCATAATGACGCCGCCGATCATGCGCGTGGAAACACCCCAGCTGGTTGTATGGGCAAACTGCTGATTGCCCTCTTTGTCCTGATATTTGATCCCCGAAGCTTCGGCAAAGCCCGTACCGAGATAATGGGAGGTTCCGGCCTGCAACGCTTTGCCATCCTGCATCATCGCTTCGATGCTGTAGGTTGCTACTGCACCAGGAAAACGCTCATTCTCAGGCTTCTCGCCGGCCACGACTGGCATCGCCAGCGGACCTTCAGCAAAGGCACGGTACATTTCGAGCGCGCGCAGGGTTTCCTGCATGGCGTCCGCGCGGTCGGCATGCGCCGTATGACCTTCCTGCCACAAAAACTCGCTGGTGCGCAGGAACATACGCGTGCGCATTTCCCAGCGGACAACATTGGCCCATTGGTTCACCATCAAAGGCAAATCACGCCAGCTTTGCACCCATCGGCTCATCGCTGCGCCAATCACCGTTTCCGATGTTGGACGAACAACAAGTGGCTCTTCCAGTTTTGATCCTGGGTCGGGGATAAGCTTGCCATTGCCGTCGCTTATAAGGCGATGGTGCGTGACCACTGCCATTTCTTTGGCAAAGCCCTCTACATGGTCGGCTTCTTTTTCGAAGAAGGACAATGGGATGAACAATGGGAAGTAGCAGTTTTCAACGCCAGCGGCTTTGATTTCCGCATCCATCAGCTTCTGGATGCGTTCCCACATGCCATAGCCCCAGGGCCGAATGACCATACAGCCGCGCACGCCTGACTCTTCGGCCAAATCGGCTTCAGAGATGACTTCTTGATACCAGCCCGCGAAGTTTTGGGCGCGCGTAACACTTAATGCATGTTTTATCAAAATCTTACCTGTAAATATATGTGAGGTTATAAAGCTTTGTCAGTCGCCATTTTGTCGATCTTGGCCTGCAGTGCAGCGATTTGTTGCTTAAGGTCCGCAATGCTGTCCTCGTGCTCGCTTTTCTTGCCGGTTAAATTGCCCAAATTAGGCATAAGCGCCTCGCGCGCTGTCCGCAGGAATTCGATGTTCTGTTTTGCCAGATGGCCAAAAGGACCTGACGTGATGGCGGTTTCAATAACGTCCTGGACCTGTCTTTGGTTTTTGCGGAAATTATCCATCGAGGTTTCGAGAAATTGCGGCACCATTCCCTGCATGGAATCCCCATACATCGCGATAAGCTGCTTAAGAAAACCTACTGGAAGCATCTGCTGTCCGTTATTTTCCTCATCCATAATGATCTGCGTAAGGACGCCGTGGGTTATATCTTCGTTGGATTTTGCATCAACGACCTTAAAATCAATATCCTTGCGCGTCAGTTCTGCGAGGAAATCGAGCGTGATATATTTGGACGTATGGGTATTATAAAGCCGCCGATTTGCGTACTTTTTAATGATGATTGGGCCATCACCGTTTCTGCTGGCTGCACGTGCCATAGTTGATCCTTCCCCGAATACTCTGTCACTACTAGCACCAAGTTATAGTGCACTGCAACATTGGCGCGTGAAGGCGCGCATGAGGGTAAGGTTCAAGCGCTGTTCGTAATCCTATTTAAAGAAACGCATTTCTTATAAAATGAACGACACAGCGGTCTTGCATCAAGCTTTCTAAGCGACAAAAGGTTCAAAGCGCTGCCTCGGCCATATTTTTTGTGCCTCAATTTTCAAAGGCTGTTTTTGGGTACATTATCATTATTCCTCTGCGTAAGGATATGGATTATATTGATATCATTCAGAACATACAGTCCATGTACCGGTGTTGCTTCACTGCAACATTGTGACAGGAATTGGACATTTTTAAATTCAAACTATTGCGCATTGCGAAGCTATACGCTTTAAGCAAATATTAATAGAATATTAACATTCATAGGTCGGGAGCGTTTCATGAAGAAGTCAGGTTTTTTGATTGCTGGGTCTGCCATCAGTCTCGCATTGTTCAGTGCCGTGCCGTCATATGCACAGGTCGCGCAGGCTGATGAGGCGAAAGCCAATGAAGACGAAGCCGATGATGTGGAAGCCGAAGAGGAAGGCACTGCCCAACCCATTCTGGTAACTGGTTCACGTATTGCACGTCCAACATTGCAGTCCGCCGTTCCATTGACTTCGGTAACCATTGAAGATCTGACCGGCACCGGTGAACTTTCGCTTGGTGACGCTTTGAACGATCTTCCGTCGCTGCGTTCGACCTTTAGCTCCGGCAACTCTAGCCGCTTTATCGGCACCGCCGGTCTCAGCCTTCTCGACCTTCGTGGGCTTGGTACAGACCGGACGCTGGTTCTCGTCAACGGCCGCCGTCACGTCACATCGACACCAGGTGATAATGGTTTTGACGTCAACACGATACCAACCGACCTGGTTGAGCGCATTGATATCGTCACCGGCGGTAATTCGGCTATTTACGGCTCGGATGCTGTTGCAGGTGTTGTTAACTTCATAATGAAGCGTGACTATGACGGCATTACGGTGCGCTCACAAGGCGGCATTTCTTCGCGTGGTGACCGCGGATCATATTTTGTCAGCGGTGTTGCTGGGCAGAATTTTGCAGATGGCCGTGGTAATGTTGCGGTAGCGGCGGAATATTCGCGTCAGCAGCCGCTTTATTTCAATCAACGCGATCGATTGACTGGAGCGGCATCCGGCCGCTGCCAGTTCCAGCAGACTGACCTTCAGGGCACAGCTGGTGGCGAAGTTGGCTACAGCGCTACTGACGGTATTCCCGATAACTCTTTCCTATGCGGCATCAAAAATGGTTCGCTCTCGGACGGAGGCACGGTCTCCGGTTTTACAACAGGCGTAAACGCTGGAAAATTCCTCCGTTTCAATGACTTCGGTGATCTATTTATTGATACTCCAACGCAAAACTTTGCTGGCGTTGGGTCCGGTAACACTCAAGGTGGTTTCGGCTCTACCCTGCGTAACACTGGAAGCCTTTTGGCTGCTGTTGACCGTTATGCGGTCAACCTTTTGGCGCATTATGACGTGTCTGACGCTTTCAAGCCGTTCATTGAAGCAAAATATGTTCGCACTGAAGTTTCAGGTGAAGGGCAGCCTAGCTTTTTTACAAGCGTACCTGGCACACTTGGCGGTCCTGCATTTAGTTGCAGCAACGGTTTCTTGACTGCACAGAACATCGCGCTTCTTCAGGCAAATGGTCGCTGTGCTACTTTGGCGACGGGTACATTCCCACTGGCACGCTTTAACATCGACCTCGGCGGTCGTCGTTTTGAAGGTACGCGCGAAACTTACCGTGCAGTTGCAGGTATTGAAGGCACGTTTAATGATGACTGGAACTACGAACTTGCCGCTAACTACGGCCGGTTCAAGGCTGTAGGCTTCAATACAAACAACCTCGTTATTTTTACGCAGGATGGCGAAAATTATGACGGGTTCAACCTTGCGGTTGACGCGGTTGTTGCTCCTGCCGGCTTCACGGGTACAAACTTTGTAACAAACGCTGCTGGCCAGCGGGTTATTTGTCGCGTCAATGCCGTCACCAACGTCAACGCGGCCTGTATTCCAATCAACGTATTTGGTCAGGGGCGCGCCGATCCGCGTGCGCTTGACTTCATCAATACTGAGGGCCGTACAGACGAGTTTGCAAGTCAGTTCGTTGCATCGGCATTTGTCGGTGGTGATCTTTCGCAGGTGTTTGAAATGCCAGGCGGTCCAATTGCCTTTGCTTTCGGTGCTGAATACCGTGAGGAAAAAGCAAGCATCGATTATGATGAATTGACATCAAGCGGCGCGACCTTCCTAAACGCACTTCAGGACTTCCGTCCACCAGCATTCACCGTAAAAGAAGCTTATGGCGAAGTTCAGGTTCCGTTGTTGAAGGATGTTCGCTTCGCTAAGGAACTGTCGGTAAACTTTGCCGGACGCGTTTCAGATTACAACACAGCAACTGGTACGGTTTATGCGTACAATATTCAGGGTGTTTATGCGCCAATCGAGGACATCCGCTTCCGCGCCGCGTACGCCACTTCGGTACGTGCGCCAGGGCAGGGCGATTTGTTCTCGACAGCATCTGAAAACTTCGCGTTCATTAGTGATCCATGCGATTCGGTCTCGCCGGGGAGCGCAACAGCAGCGAACTGCCTTGCAGCTGGCGTGCCTACCACGGCAAACGCGGCATTGGTCGCTGCCTGCGCTTCGACTGCATTTCCCGTTGCTTTGGGAGCTTCATTCATTAACTGCACGGCGCGCACGGCTTCTACGGGCTTCTTATCGGGTGGAAACCCCACTTTGATCGAAGAGAAGGGCAAGAGCCTGACGCTTGGTTTCGTAATTGAGCCGAGCTTCATTCCTGGGCTCAGCTTGACTGTTGATTATTACAAGATCAAAGTTGAGGACCTAATCGCCTCGCTCAGCGCGCAATCAATCATCAGTCTTTGCTACGGCAATGCATCTGGAATAAACAACCCGTTCTGCGCCACCGTGCAGCGGGATCCGGCAACTGGTCTTTTTGTTGAACCTGCAGTTATTTCTGGCGGGGTTAACTTTGCAGCTCAAAAAACAAAGGGTATCGACTTCGACCTCGCCTATCGCAAAACTTTTGACAATGGGGATCGTATCACAGCGCGTTTGATTGCCACTCGGGTGTTGACACTAGACAACTACACCGACCCAACCAATCCGGTGGCGCCGAACCGTCAGAGAAGCGAACTTGGTGACCCGTCATTGTCGGCGAGCTTCTCGCTTGGGTATGATTTCGGCGATTTCGACCTACTGTACGCCGCGCGTTACATCGGCAAACAGACGATCGGTTCTTATGAAACACAAAACAGCTATTTTGGCCAGTGTCCTTTAACGGGAACGTTCAAAGGCCTCACTGGCCCCGGCGGTGGAACTTGTGACGCTGTGCTTGGTAACATTGTGAAGCTGGCTCCAGCCAACGTGGACGCATTCCCACAGATCTACTACCCAGATGTCTTGTATCACGACATCCGCTTTGGATTTGACGTAGGGACTGATTTCCGTTTCTATGCTGGCGTAAACAACCTCCTCGACACCCAGCCACCACTCGGCCTGCTTGGCACCGCCGGTGGCGATCCATTCGACAGCTTCGGCCGTAACTTCTTCGTTGGGATCAATGCTGATTTCTAAGGATTAGTGTTCAACAGATAGAAAAGGGCGTCCATTGTGGCGCCCTTTTTTTTTAAGTCTTTATGCGTGCTGACCAATCGTGGGAGGCTGACTGAAAACTAACCGATTATTTAAAGCCATACGCGCGCGAACCTTGAACCAAGATTGGTCAGCAGTTCATATTGCGACAGCCCAGTTAGGGCGGATGTAGATATCAGATCATAATCTAACTCTACCCAATCGCCTTCGCCTATGTCGGGAGTCGCAGTTAGGTCCAACGTGACCAAGTCCATCGACACGCGGCCAATAACAGGGACTTTGTGTCCACTGACACGGGCATTTCCCTTGCCGGAAAAATCCCGCAAATAGCCATCGGCATAGCCAATCGAAATCGTGCCCACACGCGTATTCGACGTGCAGATATGTGTCGCATTATACCCAATCGGTGTTCCCGCTGGAACATCACGCACCTGAAGCAGCCTTGCCGAAAGCGCGACCACCGGTTTGATGAAGGCTGCCATTTCCGCGCGTGCGATCCCGCCGTAAAGGCTAAGCCCTGGGCGGGTTAGGTCAAAATGATAGTCATCGCCCAGCATGATGCCAGCGCTGTTAGCCAAGCTACGCCGTTTGGCGTTGACGGTGGTGATAACAGACTGAAAGCTCGAAAGCTGTGCGCTGTTCTGCGCCACGTCTGCATCGGCTGAAGCTAAATGCGACAGCAGCAAATCAACCTCAACGTCCTGAACTACTGCGGCCGTGAGTTGCTCTGGCTCCAGTCCCAAGCGGTTAATGCCGCTATCGCACATGACATGGCATCGCCCCCCGCCTGATGTGCGCCACAACGCCACTTGTTCAACTGTGTTCAAAACTGGGATAGCGCCCAAAGCGCGCGCGCCTCGGACATCCGGTGATGATATGCCGTTCAGGACTGCTATCCATTCGGGTGGAATGAGATCTGCAATCGCTTCTGCTTCGCCCCAATGGGCAACGAAAAAGTCGCGGCACCCTGCATCACGCAACCGCGCAATGACTTCACGCGCACCAAGGCCATAAGCGTCCGCCTTAACAGCAGCTCCGGCACGAGCAGCGCCGCTGCGTTGATCGAGCGCCCGCCAGTTGGAAACCAACGCAGATCCGTCAAGGGTTAGGCGCAAGGGAGAATCAAAATCCGTCATTAACCGCCTCTCGCCCCTGCCCCTTTGCCTGTCAATCCAGCTTGGTCTTTCCCGAAGTTTCCGGCAGCCAGATCAACGCAACAACAAACGCCAAAGCGGTAACCCCTACGGTATACCAAAGCCCAGAGAATGGTTGCCCCGTCTGCGCCACGATATACTGAGAGATATAGGGCAAGAACCCGCCAAAATAGCCTGCGCCAATATGATAGGGTATCGACATGGAGGTGTATCTGATTTTCGCCGGAAACATTTCCACAAGGATCGCGGCGACCTGGCCATAGGTCATCCCCGACAAGGCTACCATCAGGAACACCGCCAGTATGATTTTCCATGGCTGACGTTGCGCAGGGTCGGGCTTATCGGGATAGCCCGCCTTTTCTAATGCCGCGACATACGCCTTTTCGTCAAAACCTTGCAACTGAGTGTTTCCGACATTCAGGGATACAGTCGCTCCGGCCTGCTTGCTGTAAGCAATGCCGCGCTTCGTTAGAAAGTTTAGCGCCTGCCCGCATTCACTTTCATGCACACGATTGAGGACATTGAAATCACATTCGGGCATCGACAAGGTAACAGGGTTGCTCGCTGTGGCCCGCGCAAGCGCTGGGTTGGCTGCATCCGCCATCATCCAGAAAATCGGAAATACACCCACAATCGATAGGCCATAACCGAGGAGAAGGAGACGTTTCCTGCCCCATTTATCTGACAGCCAGCCACAAGCCACATAGGTTGGCGCAGCCAAGGCAGCGCCCACAGCCATATACAGCAGCGCATCCGTTTCCGGAACCCGGGCGGTCCCCGTGAGGAAGTATAAGGTGCCGAATTGTGAGGTGTAATAAATGACGGTCAAACCAGCAGCTACACCAAACAAAGCGACGAAGAGGCGACCAATATTGCCTGGATATTGGAAGCTTTCCAAAAACGGGTTTTTGGAAGTGGTTCCAGCGGCCTTCATGGCCTTGAAAACCGGGCTCTCCGATAGCTTGAGCCGCATGTAGAGAGAAACCGCCAGCAGGCCAATCGATGTCAGAAACGGCACACGCCAACCCCAAGCTTCAAACGCCTCCGTACTCATAGACTGCCGCGTGATCAGCACGACAATAACTGCGAGTAGAAAACCGCCCGCAACCGATGCCTGAATCCAGCTAGTATACTGCCCCCGTTTGCCATCAGGCGCATGTTCGGCGACATAGATTGCAGCACCGCCATATTCCCCACCAAGCGCCAGTCCCTGAAGGCAGCGCATGAGCAAGAGCAACCCTGCCGCCCAGACACCAGCAGTTTCAAAGGTTGGAAGCAAACCGATTGCTGCGGTGGCAACGCCCATCAGGGTGATTGTGACAAGAAACGTATATTTCCTGCCAATCTTGTCGCCGAAATATCCAAACAGTATCGCGCCGAACGGCCGCACGCCGAAACCTGCACCAAAAATTGCAAGCGACGCCAATGTCGCAGCGGTAGGGTTATCGGCGGGAAAAAACAGCTTCCCGATCAACGCTGCCAATATACCGTATACGAAGAAATCATACCATTCGAACACAGTACCAAGCGATGATGCCGTGATAACAAGGCGATCGCGCTGCGGATCAAGTGTGACTTCGGTATCGGCGGCAATGGCCATGATATTCCCCTATAAACGCTCTATGTGTGTCTTAATGCCAATGTTAAAGCGTTCAAGCGGCTTGTTGCGCTTATCCACAAGCGGCATTAGCCTATGTCGGGAGGAGACCCTTCATGCCGCAATTTATAGACCTCTCAATCCCTATTACCAACGACGTGGTGTCCGATCCGCCCGTGATGCGGCCGCAAATCACTTACATGACCCATGAAAACACGTGGGAGCAAATCGCGATGTTCTTCCCAGGGCTGACCAAAGAGGACCTTCCAGATGGCGAAGGCTTGGCGGTGGAGAGCCTAACCCTGTCCACGCACAATGGGACGCACATGGATGCGCCGTGGCATTTTCATTCAACCACTAACAGGGAGGCGACCCCTGCCCCGTCGATTGACGAAGCACCGCTAGATCTATTTTTCGCGCCTGCTGTGAAGTTGGATTTTTCTAAAATGCCCGCTGGCCACGTCATAGGCGCGGCGGAGGTTGAGGCAGAGTTAAAGCGGATCAGCTACACCCTTCAACCGCGTGATATCGTATTGGTACAGTCCGGCGCTTTATACGGGACTGATTATTTCACGGACCAAGGCGTCGGCATGGGCGCTGAAGCGACATTGTACCTCACGGAACGCGGGGTTCAGGTTGTAGGCGCAGACGCATGGAGTTGGGATGCACCCTTTAGTCACACCGCAAAGCGTTGGGCCGAAAAGCGCGATCCATCGATCATCTGGGAAGGACATAAGGCCAGCCTTATTACCAGATTGAGAAACTGACAAATTTGGAGGCCCTGCCACCATTTGGATTTACGCTCTCATGCTTTCCCGTAAAAATTGAGCGCGCAAGTGCCGGATGGATAAGGGCGGTTGCCATTTTGGGTTAGGAAGTTCCGCCTTACTCCATCTCCAGAATTACTGCGTCTACCGCCAGGCTATCTCCGGCCTTAGCATTCACCAGCTTCACCGTTCCCGTTTTCTCGGCACGCAAAATGTTTTCCATTTTCATTGCTTCGACCACGGCGAGCGGTTGGCCGGCTTCGACAATGTCCCCTTCGCCGACATGCAACGTCGTAAGCAAGCCTGGCATCGGGCAAATGAGGAACTTGGACAAATCCGGAGGGATCTTTTCGATCATGTGGGCAGCGAGATGCGCAATATGACCTGGCAACACGCGGGCGACATGCTTTGCGCCGCGGGTGCTCAGATTAAAACCATTGCGGGTTTTGGTAATTTTGACAGCGAGTTCATCGCCGTCAACTTCCGCTTCAATGATCCGGTCGCCGGGGTCATATTCCATCGAAAGTTCAAACAACGCGCCGTCAACGTGCATTTCGCCATCAATCATTTCGATATCATGCACGGCATCGGCAATCTTAACTTGCCAACGTGATGGCGGCGGCAAAGTGTCGCCCAATTGCCCATCAACATAACGCGCGCGATCTGCTTCTGCTGTGGCCACAAACCCAGCAATAGCGGCCAATGACTTAACCAGTTCAGCCGAGGATGCCGCACCTTGGAAGCCATCGGGATATTCTTCCGCAATGAAACCGGTGGTGAGTTCCCCCGATCGGAAGCGCGGATGCTGCATAATGGCGCTAACGAAATCAATATTGTGGCCCAGCCCTTCAATCTCGAAACGATCAAGCGCTGCTATTTGCAGGTCGGCGGCTTCGTCACGGGTTTGTCCCCAGGTGATGAGCTTGGCAATCATGGGGTCGTAGAACATGCTAACTTCGCCGCCGTCATAGACACCGTCGTCTACACGGATGCCATCAAAGCCGCGGCGGCCATTCTCGGCTCCATCGTCTGTCCAACCTTCAACGGGTGGCCTATACCGGGTGAGCCTGCCCGTGCTTGGTAAAAACCCGCGATAGGGGTCTTCCGCATAAACACGATTTTCGATGGCCCATCCGTCGATTTTGATGTCTTCCTGCGTCATCGCAAGCTTCTCACCAGCAGCGACGCGGATCATTTGTTCCACAAGATCGATGCCAGTGATGCATTCTGTCACAGGATGCTCAACCTGCAAACGCGTGTTCATTTCGAGAAAGTAGAAGCTTTCACCGCTTGGGTCTGCACCTGAGACGATCAACTCAACCGTGCCGGCGGAATAATAGCCCACAGCGCGTGACAGCGCCACGCATTGCTCACCCATCGCTTTACGCATCTTGGGCGTGACGAAAGGCGAAGGCGCCTCCTCCACAACCTTTTGATGCCGGCGCTGAATGGAACATTCGCGCTCGTTTAAATACAAGATGTTGCCGTGTTGATCACCCAAAATCTGGATTTCAATATGGCGCGGGTTGAGGATGAACTTCTCTATAAACACGCGGTCGTCACCGAATGAATTCAGCCCTTCCCGTTTAGTGGCCTCAAAACCTTCGCGCACATCTTGCTCATTATATGCAAGCCGCATTCCCTTGCCGCCGCCGCCGGCGGAAGCTTTCATCATGACGGGATAGCCGATCTCAGCAGAAATCCTAACCGCATGTTCGGTGTCGTCAATCTCGCCGACAAAGCCGGGAACAACGTTAACGCCTGCTTTTAAGGCCAGTTTCTTGGACTCGATCTTATCACCCATCGCGGCAATGGCGTTTATAGGTGGTCCGATGAAAGCGATATTTTCCTTGGCAAGTGCCTCGGCAAAGCTGGTGCGTTCCGACAGGAAGCCATAGCCAGGATGGACAGCCTCAGCGCCGGTCTGTTTGCACGCAGCGATGATCTTATCAGCAATCAGATAGGACTGTGCAGCAGGTGACGGCCCAATATGCACTGCCTCGTCGGCCATTTGCACAAACGGTGCGCGCGCATCCGCATCGGAATAGACCGCGACCGTCGCAATACCCATGCGGCGCGCAGTCTTGATAATGCGGCAAGCAATTTCACCACGGTTTGCGATTAGGATTTTTTTGAACATTAAGGAATGATCCCTTCGACAATCATAATTCTAGATTTTGCTGCCTTATGCCGTATTTCGGCAACCGAGCGATATTCATCGGAATTCAAAAATGATTGGGTCGCTGTCAAATTTGCGAACTCTAGCACCACCACCCTGCCGCTTGGGGCATCGCCCTCAGCAAGATGTATCTCTCCACCTCTGACGATGTATCGACCGCCATACTGCGCTGCGATAGGCGCCGCCGCTGACTTATAGCCTTCATATGTGCCAGCATCGACAACTTCAATTTCGGCCATCACATACGCTTTGGGAAGTTGCTGCGTATCGGCGCTCGAAATCTCCGGCAACAATGCGGAAGCAATACTCACTCTGCCGGCTCCAACGCCTTGCACGCCCTAAGAGGCTCCTCGGCCTCCATTGGCACCAGCCCCAGTTTCGCCAGCATCGCCGCGTCCTTATCGTCGCCAGCATTGGCTGCAGTCAGCAGCTTGTCACCCGTGAAGATGCTGTTCGCGCCTGCCATGAAGCACAAGGCTTGTGTTGCTTCGGACATGCTTTCGCGCCCAGCACTTAACCGCACCATGCTCATTGGCATCGTAATACGTGCCACGGCAATTGTGCGGACGAATTCAATATCGTCGATTTTCGCCAACGGCGTATCGGCAAGCATGTCGCCCAGCACAGTGCCCTTCACGGGCACCAAAGCGTTAACCGGCACGCTTTCGGGATGGTGCGGCAGGGTCGCCAGCGTGTGAATAAAGCCCACCCGGTCAGCGCGGGTTTCGCCCATGCCGACAATCCCGCCGCTGCAAACGTTTATGCCCGCACGGCGGACCTCGGCCAACGTGTCGAGTCTGTCTTCCATCGTCCGCGTGGTAATGATCTCGTTATAGCGCTCTGGCGAGGTGTCGATGTTATGGTTGTAATAATCCAAGCCTGCATCCGCCAACATATCGGCTTGGCTCGGCGTGAGCATCCCCAAAGTCATGCAGGTTTCCATGCCCATGGCACGCACGCCCTGAACAATCTGAACAATCGCTGGCATATCGCGGTCTTTCGGGTTCCGCCACGCAGCGCCCATGCAGAAACGGCGTGAGCCAGCATCTGCCGCCTCAGCAGCCTTTTGCAACACCGCTTGAACATCCATCAACTTGGTCGCTTCGACGCCGCTATCGGCCTTTACGGATTGGCTGCAATAGCCGCAATCTTCAGGGCAGCCGCCGGTTTTGATAGACAGCAATGTGCAAAGCTGGATTTGTCCCGCCGCATGGTTTGCACGGTGAACGGTTGCGGCCTGGTAAACCAATTCGTCGAAAGATAGGTCAAATAACGCGGCTATTTCTGGACGGGTCCAGTCGGTACGAACGGTCACGCGATATCTCCCAAAGGCGGCATATTATGACCCAATAGCGTCAAAACATCAGCTGCGCATTCAACCACATTGCTTCCGGGGCCATAAATACCCTGAACGCCCGCTTCGCGCAGAAAATCATAATCTTGCGGCGGGATTACGCCGCCAGCTATCACCTTGATATCACCCCTTCCTGCTTCGCGCAGGCCCTTGACGAGTTCGGGGATCAATGTCTTGTGCCCAGCGGCAAGGCTGGATGCGCCAACAGCATCAACGTCATGTTGCAGGGCAAGCACAACGGTTTCTTCGGGGGTTTGGAACAAGGGACCGCTTATAACGTCAAAACCCATGTCCGAGAAAGCCGAGGCGATAACGTTGGCCCCACGGTCGTGGCCATCCTGCCCCATTTTTGCGACAAGCAATTTCGGCTTACGGCCCAAGCGGCGTTCAACCGAAGCAACGCCATCAATGACTTGCGCCCAGCGTTTATCAAACTCATGGGCACTTCCGTAGATGCCCTGAACGGGCACTGGGGTGGTCGCATAGCGCCCAAACACGAGTTCCATCGCGTCGGAAATTTCACCAAGCGTGGCGCGTGCGCGGGCCGCATCGACAGCAAGCGCCAAGAGGTTTGCGCCACCTTTTGCGCCTTCGGTCAGTGCTTTCAGCGTCGCCTGACACGCGGCCTCATTACGCGCGGCGCGGGTCGCGGCAAGGCGCACAATCTGCCCCTGACGAACGAAATCATTATCGACTTCCAGCGTGTCGAGTTGCTCTTCGGTTGCCAGCTTATATTTATTGACGCCAACGATGACATCCTCGCCCTTGTCCACCCGCGCCTGACGCGCAGCAGCCGCTTCTTCAATGAGGCGCTTGGGCATGCCGGAGGCGACAGCTTTGGTCATGCCGCCCAGTTCATCTACCTCGCCGATAATCTTCCACGCCTGATCCACAAGCTCGGCAGTTAGGGCTTCGACATAATAGCTTCCGCCCAAAGGATCGACGACCTTTGTAATGCCGGTTTCTTCGGTCAGCACAATTTGCGTGTTGCGTGCAATACGCGCCGAGAACTCCGTTGGAAGGGCTATAGCCTCATCCAAGGCATTGGTGTGCAATGACTGCGTCCCGCCCAAGGTAGCCGCCAGCGCCTCGATTGTTGTGCGGATCACGTTGTTATAGGGATCTTGCTCCTGCAACGACACCCCCGAAGTCTGGCAATGCGTGCGCAGCATTTTGGATCGCTCGTCTTGTGCGCCAAGCTCATCCATCACACGGTGCCACAATGTTCGCGCGGCACGCAGTTTCGACACTTCCATGAAGAAATTCATGCCGATGCCAAAGAAGAACGACAGCCGTCCCGCAAAGGCATCAATATCAAGCCCTGAGGCCATGGCGCGCTGCACATATTCCTTGCCGTCAGCGATGGTGAACGCAAGCTCCTGCACTGCTGTCGCGCCAGCCTCATGCATATGATAGCCCGAGATCGAGATGCTGTTGAACTTGGGCATATGCGCGCTGGTGTAGGCGATGATGTCCGACACAATACGCATCGAATGCTCAGGCGGATAAATATAGGTATTGCGGACCATGAACTCTTTAAGGATATCGTTCTGGATCGTACCGTCGAGTTGCTCTTGAGCAACGCCCTGCTCTTCACCGGCAACAATGAAGAAAGCGAGAATCGGAATGACCGCGCCGTTCATCGTCATCGAGACCGACATTTGGTCGAGCGGAATGCCGTCGAAGAGGATTTTCATATCCTCCACCGAGTCAATCGCGACGCCGGCCTTGCCAACATCGCCAACAACGCGGGGATGGTCACTGTCATAGCCACGGTGCGTTGCAAGATCGAACGCTACCGACAGACCCTTTTGCCCAGCGGCGAGATTACGGCGATAGAAAGCGTTCGATTCCTCAGCCGTCGAAAAACCCGCATATTGCCGGATCGTCCATGGCCGGCCAGCATACATGGATGCGCGCACGCCGCGTGTGAACGGCGCAAAGCCTGGAAGACCAGGGTCCGCTGAATCCTCAGCCGTGTATAGCGGTTTTACGGCAATGCCCTCTGGCGTGTGCCACGTCAGGTCCTTGCCCTTGACCTCTTTTTCAGCCGCTTTTTTCCACTGGTCGATATTGGTCATAAAAACTTCCATTCATTATTCCGTCACCCTGAACTCGGTTCAGGGTCCATTTTACCACCCACCTCATCGGTCCGAGTGGCATCATGGATGCTGAAACATCAGTGACCACAGGTGAAACACGTTCAGCAGGACGATGGGGGTTAATGCGCGGTCAGTGCGCTTTAACACCCACCTCCATAATCTCGGTCAAAACACCTTGCATATCCTTGGGATGCACAAAGAATATGAGCGTCCCATGCGCGCCAATTCGTGGTTCGCCTAGCACCCGCTTGCCCATCTTTTCAAACTCCGCCTTTGCGGCGTGAATATCAGGCACCTCGTAACACATATGATGCTGCCCACCTGCTGGGTTCTTTTCAAGAAATGCCGCGATGGAGGCATTCCCCGGCAAAGGCTCGATAAGCTCTATCTGTGTTCCATTCATCGCGCCATCCGCGCTGGGTGTATCAACAAAACACACCTTAACGCCTTGGTCAGGCAAGTCGAACGGTTCATGGATTTTCACCGCGCCCATCACGTCGCGGTAAAAGACGATGCTGTCAGCTATGGAAGGCGTTGCAACGCCGATATGGTTGAGACGACCGAGTTTCATACTACATCCTCACAACGGAATATTATCATGCTTCTTCCAAGGGTTTTCCAAATCCTTGTTTCGCAATTTCCGTAAACCCAGCGCAATCCGCTTGCGCGTTGAGTGCGGGGAGATCACCTCGTCGATGAAACCCTTGCTCGCCGCGACAAATGGGTTGGCAAAGCGGTCTTCATATTCCTTGGTCTTCTCAGCGATTTCTTCGGGTCCAAGTCCACGGAAGATAATTTCAACCGCACCCTTTGCGCCCATCACTGCGATTTCAGCAGTTGGCCATGCGTAGTTGAGGTCACCGCGCAGATGCTTTGACGCCATGACGTCATAAGCGCCGCCATAGGCCTTACGGGTAATGACGGTGATTTTAGGCACAGTCGCTTCGGCATAAGCAAACAGCAGTTTGGCGCCATGTTTGATGATGCCACCATATTCCTGCGCGGTGCCTGGCAAAAATCCGGGAACGTCGACGAAGCTTATGATCGGAATTTCGAACGCGTCGCAGAAGCGCACAAAACGTGCGGCTTTCTTTGAGCTGTTGATATCAAGTACACCCGCCAACACCATCGGCTGATTGGCCACGATACCAACTGTGCGGCCTTCAATACGGCCAAAGCCAATGATAATATTTGCCGCGTGTGTTGGCTGCACCTCGAAGAAATCGGCCTCATCGACCGTTTTGCGGATCAGCTCGTGCATATCATAAGGCTGGTTGGCGCTTGGCGGGATAAGCGTATCAAGGCTGGGCTCAATGCGGTCCCACACGTCTTCCGTTGGGCGCTCTGGCACACCAGCACGGTTATTCTCGGGCAAATAATCAAAGAAGTCGCGAACCGAAAGAAGCGCCTCAATGTCATTTTCGAACGCATTGTCGGCAACGCCCGACTTCGTCGTGTGCGATATTGCGCCGCCAAGTTCCTCCTGCGTCACCACTTCGTTGGTCACCGTTTTGACCACATCAGGGCCAGTGACAAACATATAGGAGCTGTCCTTCACCATGAAGATGAAGTCGGTTATTGCCGGGCTATACACCGCGCCACCAGCGCAAGGACCCATGATCAGGCTGATTTGCGGGACAACACCGCTCGCCAAGACGTTGCGTTGGAACACTTCGGCATAGCCGCCCAGCGAGGCAACGCCCTCTTGAATACGCGCACCGCCGCTGTCGTTCAGTCCGATGACTGGGGCGCCGACCTTCATGGCATTATCAAGGACTTTGCAGATTTTCATTGCATGCGCTTCGGATAGCGAACCACCAAATACAGTAAAATCCTGACTGTAAACATAAACCAAACGGCCATTGATCGTGCCGCTACCGGTGACAACGCCGTCGCCAGGTATCTTTTGATCGGCCATGCCGAAATCCGCGCAATTATGCGTGACATACGCGTCAAGCTCTTCGAAGCTGCCTTCATCGAGCAGGATATCAAGCCGTTCCCGAGCGGTCAGGCGTCCCTTGGCGTGCTGCGCATCGATACGCTTTTGCCCACCACCCAATTTCGACGCCGCGCGACGTGCTTCCAGTTCAGCAATATTGGCCGACATGGCATTCCCCATAAGCAATTAAGTTGCACAAAGCTTTGGCATCCTGCCGTATAAATTGCAAATTAATCGTGCGATTAAAAATCGCCAAGCAAAGCCCGAGATTGAAAGCTGCAATAATTCAAAAAGCACGTTATAGGGCCACATCATGGAATTCTTGCATCCCATTAAAGTCGCGGCTTTGTATCGTTTTGTCGCGTTTGAAGCGCCGGAAGAATTGCAGCCACGCATTCACGAAAAATGCATCGTGGGGGGCATCACGGGCACGATATTGCTCGCGCGGGAGGGTATTAACGGGACAGTCGCAGGCGACCCCGATGCTATCGATGCCCTTATTGCATTTTTGCGGTCAATTCCCGGCTGTGCCGAACTTGATGTAAAATATTCGCACGCCAAGGAAATACCCTTCTACCGCATGAAGGTCCGTCTCAAGAGAGAAATCGTAACGCTGGGCGTCGACGGTATTGATCCCAAACGCGAGGTGGGTACTTATGTGCAAGCTGAGGATTGGAACGCCTTAATTTCTGATCCAGATACCGTGTTGATCGATACGCGTAACGATTATGAAGTTGCGATTGGGACGTTTGAAGGCGCAATTGACCCGCGCACCAAATCATTTAGTGAATTCCCCGAATGGTTTCGCGCCCATCGCGAAGAGCTTGCAACAGGCAAAACAAAGTTTGCGATGTTCTGCACAGGAGGCATCCGGTGCGAAAAATCGACAGCCTTCCTTAAGGCTGAGGGCATAGATGAAGTCTATCATTTAGAAGGCGGCATACTGCGCTACCTCGAAAATATTCCCGAGGCGGAGAGTAAATGGCAAGGCGAGTGCTTCGTATTCGACGAGCGTGTCTCCGTCACGCATGGGCTAGAGCTCGGCGAAATGGAGCTATGCCACGCATGTCGCCGGCCAATATCGCAAAACGACAAGCTATCAGGACATTTTGAGGAGGGCGTGTCGTGCACGGCGTGCTTTGCCGAACGTACTGAAGAGGACCGCGCACGCTTTGCGGAACGGCAAAGACAAATTGCTCTGGCCAAGAAGCGCGGCAAGCAACATATCGGCGTCAACCCGCGAGCGGATGACTGACCTTCCAATCCTCTACACCTTCCGCCGGTGTCCTTACGCCATGCGCGCCCGCATGGCTGTCGATGTCAGCGGCGTAACAGTCGAGCTGCGCGAGATCGTGTTACGCGACAAGCCAAACGAAATGCTGGAGGCTTCACCAAAGGGAACCGTTCCCGTGCTCGTACTTCCCGACGGCCAAGTAGTTGAAGAAAGCATCGACATCATGCGCTGGGCGCTCGTACAGAGCGATCCTGAGTGCTGGCTAGGTCATGAGGCATCAGACTTGATTACGGTCAATGACGGCCCTTTTAAGCAAGCTCTCGACCGGTATAAATATCCGCACCGTTTCGGGCTTGCCGATGGCATCGTGCATCGCGATGCAGCAGGTGCGCATCTGGAGATGCTTGAAAATAGGTTGTTAGCCGCGCCTTACTTAGCAGGGTCAAAATGTGGATTTACCGACATCGCCATATTTCCGTTCGTCCGTCAATTCGCTGCTACCGACGCAGGCTGGTTTTTGGCACAGCCCCTACCCGCTGTGCAAAACTGGCTTTCTTCGCTTGTGAGCAGCGACCTGTTCACTCACATCATGACGCGCTATCAACCATGGAAAGCGGGCGATGCGCCCATCTGCTTCCCCTGACTATTTCATCAGCACCAATTCTTCAGACATGCTTGGGTGCAATGCCACCGTGTCGTCGAAATCCTGCTTGGTCAGTTTTGCCTTAACCGCAATCGCAGCGGCTTGAAGAATTTCGCCGCTGTCAGGGCCAATGAGGTGAAGTCCAACCACGCGCTCGTCGGGGCCAGCTACCACCATTTTGTACAATGCCCGTTCGTTCCGGTCGGCGAGAACATTTTTCATCGCCCGAAAATCGCTTTTATACACCTTGACGTCATCGTACCGCGCGCGCGCCTCTGCCTCAGTCAGGCCAACGCTAGCAATGGGCGGGTTGCTGAACACGGCGGTGGGAATGCACTCATAATTCACCGTACGCGGGTTGTTTCCAAATACACTATCGGCAAAGGCGTGGCCTTCTCGAATGGCAATTGGCGTTAGCTGCACCCGGTTGGTAACGTCGCCAACGGCATAAATGCTCGGCACATTGCTCCGGTTGTCGTCACCGACCATCACGGCGCCGTCCTTACCCAGATCAACGCCAATGTCCGCAAGCCCAAGGCCGATGGTGTGTGGTGTTCGCCCGATGGCCCATAACAACAGATCGGTCTCAATCGTGCTTCCATCGGTGCTTTCAATCAACAAGCTGCCGTTGTCCTGCTTGATGATGGATTTGAAACGAAAGTTGAAACGGATATCTATACCCTTATGCCGACTAATCTGCACAAGCCTGTCGACAATTTCATCATCATAGCTGCGCAACACGCGGTCACCATGCGTTACAAGATTAACTTTGACGCCCAGTTCATTGAAAATACCTGCAAATTCATTCGCAATATACCCGCCGCCAGCAATCACTGCGCGCTTGGGTAATTCCGGTAGGCTAAATACTTCGTTCGAGGTGATACCATGGCCGGCGCCAGGAATATCCGGTACAGAAGGCCACGCACCGGTCGCAATCAGAATGTTAGCTGCCGAAATTGTGCGCCCGCTGGAGAGCTGAACGCTGTTTGCACCCGTCAAAACAGCTCGCTTGTGGAATACCTCAACCTTGTTGCTACCCAGCGTCTGGCCATAAAGCCCTTCTAATCGGTTTACCTCAGCAGCCACATTGTCACGCAATATGTTCCAATCGAATGTCGCGCCTTGTGTGGTCCAGCCAAAACGCTGCGCGTCCTTCAAATCTTCAGCAAAGTGGGAACCATATACCAACAGCTTTTTGGGTACGCAGCCTCGGATTACGCAAGTGCCTCCAACGCGATGCTCTTCGGCCACAGCAACACGCGCGCCGTGCGATGCGGCGATCCGAGAAGCGCGGACGCCGCCGGAGCCCGCGCCAATGACGAAAAGGTCATAATCAAACTGAGCCATATATATTTCTTTCTTAGGTGTCCGCGATATGGTCACTCATGCATGCTTTTACCAACGAGAATTCTCGCGCTGTCTTATCGAACAAATGCGCGTTGCTTAGATCTCCCCAAGCGCCGCCTCTATTAGCGCTGTAGTGGATGGATCAAAGCCGCTTGGTCCGTTGTCCGTGATGCTTTTGGCAATTTGCTTACCGAGTTCAACGCCGAATTGGTCAAAGGGGTTTATTCCCAACAAAGCTGCGTTGACGAACGTACGATGCTCGTAAAAGGCAATCAATGCGCCGACTGTTGACGGTGTGACATCATCTAATAAGATCGTTGTTGAAGGTCGATTGCCAACATAATTGCGCGCCAAATCATCGGATTGCTGCCCTGCCATTAATGCCGCGCCTTGGGCAAAGCAGTTGACCAACAAAGTCTCATGATGGGCGGTATCAAAATCATGCCCCGGCGTTTTGCTGGCGATGAATTCAACGGGGATAAGGTGCGTTCCCTGATGCAGGAGTTGGAACACGGCGTGTTGCGCGTCGGTGCCCACGCCACCCCAAGTGACTGGCGCGCTGTTCCGGCCCAGCGGAACGCCATCGGCGGTAACTGATTTACCGTTCGATTCCATTTCAAGCTGCTGCAGATAGTCGGGCAACAAGCGCAAGCGCTCATCATAAGCAAACACTGCCCGCGTCTGGCACGACTTAGTCTGGGCATAATAAAGATCAGAAAATGCAGCCATTGTTGGCGCGTTTACCAATATAGGGGCATCGCGGAAATGCCGATCCATCGCGTCCGCGCCCTCTAGCAATTCGGCATACACCGACCAGCCAAGGCCAAGTGCAACTGGAAAGCCGATCGAGCACCATAAGGAATACCGTCCGCCAACGGCTTCGTTAAAAGGCAATATGCGGCTTTCGTCGATGCCCCACTGTATGGCTTTATCTGGATAAGCGGTAAGCGCCACGAACTGCGCATATGGGTCCGCAACACCACCCTCACGCATCCACTCCATGGCGCTTGTGGCATTGAGCAAAGTTTCGGTCGTAGTGAAGGTTTTGGATGCAACAGCAACAATGGTCTTATGCGGATCCATGTTTTTCACCGCTTCGGTGAGCGCTGCACCATCAACATTTGACACAACCTTGACATCATACCGCGCGCCGTCGCGCCCAAGCGCATCGACGAGTAACTTTGGACCAAGCGCTGATCCGCCAATGCCGATATGCAATATGTGCTGAATATCTCCCATGAAGCCAGCATCAATTGCCTCTACTAACCCGCGCATTCTGTCCTGAAGGGCACGTGCATGCGCAACAGAATTCGCATCACCATTACCGCGTTCTGCAGGATGCTCGGCTGCGCGGCCTTCTGTAACGTTGATGGCGGAACCAGAGAACAAAGCTGCTTTTAAGCCGTCAAGCTCCATGTCCGCCGCAAGCTTTTTAAATTGACCAAGCACGATGCTGTCGACATGCGTCTTCGACAAATCGAACCGTAAGCCTGACAACTGGATAGTCATTTTCTCGACGCGATCCTTGTCCGACTTGAAGAGATCGATAAGCGCTTGTGGCTGATGCTTTTCCAGTTGTGTCCAGGGGGTATCAGTCATTTTTTGTCCCTTAAATTATGGCATCGCGGCCGACAGTGAATCTCGGCACTGGCAAATAACGCGCCTACGCTGTAAAAGACCAGTCAATCTGTCGCTAGCCGACCTTTTTTTGCGAGAATTTGTGACTTCAACCACCGAAAAGCCGGACGATGTAGCTGCGGCAGTGTCCGAAACAAAGGCTGCGCCAACACAAGCGTCTGAATGGCGCGAATATGGAAGCTTCCTTTTAAAGCTCGCTTTGTTCGTGTTCGTGTTGCGCAGTTTCATCGTTTCGCCATTCAACATTCCGTCTGAATCGATGCAACCACGCTTATTGATTGGGGATTATCTGCTGGTAGCAAAATGGCCTTATGGCTATTCAAAATATAGCCTGCCGCTATCGTTACCAATCATTCCAGGCCGTATTTTTGCCAGCCAACCAACGCGTGGTGATGTCGTTGTTTTCAAAGCGCCTATGTCGAACGGCACCGACTATATTAAGCGCGTCATTGGTCTTCCCGGTGACGTCATTCAAATGCGCGACGGCATATTGGAAATCAATGGAGTCGCGGTAAAAAAGGAGCGCATCGCCGACCTTGTTATCCCTGTTACCCAAAATATGCGGGACACAGCTGAGCTTGACCGTAATCCTTTCCCTTGCTGGCGGCCCGATATGGAGGAACCCAGCGCCGACGGTGGTTCACAATGTCGTTATCCACGATATCGCGAGACATTGCCCGAGGGCAAAAGCTATGAAATATTGGACCTACAAAACGGGCTTGAGGGCGACAATACCCAGGCCTTTGTTGTCGGTGAGGATGATCTATTCCTGATGGGTGACAATCGCGACCGGAGTGCAGACAGTCGGTGGACGCCCATAGACAAGCCCGGCGCCATTGGCATTGTACCGCAGAAAAACTTAGTCGGCCGCGCGCTTGTATCTGTTTTCTCGACCAACGGGTCGTCGCATTGGTTGCTGCCGTGGACTTGGTTCACTGCAATGCGCCCTGAACGCATTGGACGTGGATTTTGATTGGCAGTGATCAGGAGATCTGGCTTGCGGAATTGCTTCCTGAGCAGCCATCGGATTGGGCTCTGTATAGCCGCGCATTAACCCACGGAAGCACCGGGCAACCGGATTATCAGCGCCTCGAATTTTTGGGCGATCGAATATTGGGCCTCGTCATAGCTGACATGCTGTATCACCGCTTCAGCGACGAAGCAGAAGGACGCTTGTCGCATCGTTTAAACGCCCTAGTATCCGGCGCGACATGCGCCGAAATTGCTCGAAAAATTGGCCTTGCGGCTTATTTGCGGCTTGGAAAGCAGGCCCGTGACGATGGTGCGCAACAAAGCGACAATGTGTTGGGTGACGTCATGGAGGCAATTATTGGTGCGCTATATATTGACCATGGCCTAAATGCTGCGCGCAAGCTTATAGAACAACTCTGGGCGCCACTTCTTGAAACCGCAAATGGCGCTCCCAAGCACCCCAAATCCGAATTGCAGGAATGGTGCGCCGCCCATGGGCGCAAGGTTCCAGAATATTTTGTCACAAAAAAAGAAGGCCCTCCCCACGCTATGATATTTGAAATCACCGTTACCGTGAAGGGTTTTACCCCCGTCACTGCGAGCGCGAACAGCAAACAGGCCGCCGAAACCGCTGCAGCACTTGCCTTTTTGGAAGCCAACGCATGACCAAGAAATGCGGAAATGTCGCCATTATAGGCGCACCGAATGCAGGCAAGTCGACTTTGGTCAACGCTCTGGTTGGGCAGAAGGTCGCTATTGTCAGTCCAAAGGCACAAACCACGCGCACGCGCATGTTGGGCGTGGCGCTGGCTGGCGAAACGCAGATCATTTTAGTCGATACACCGGGAATTTTTGCGGCACAGCGTAGGTTTGATCGCGCCATGGTCGCGGCGGCATGGGATGGCGCGGGCGACGCCGACATGATTGCGTTGATCGTCGATGGCCGCGCTGGCGCCGGACCAAAGGTCGAAAAAATCCTAGATGGCCTAAAGGATCGGCCTGAACGCAAATGGCTGGTTTTGAACAAGGTAGACATTGCAGCTAAGGATAAGCTGCTCGCGCTAACAACAAAATTGACCGACAAATGCGCGTTTGAGCAGATCTATTATATCAGCGCGGCAACCGGTGACGGCCTTGAAGAATTCAAAACCGCGCTTGCCGACAATATGCCTGAGGGGGAATGGCATTTCCCTGAGGATCAGGTGTCCGATGCGACCGACCGCCTAATCGCCTCAGAAATCACGCGCGAACAGCTCTATTTGCAGCTGCACGAAGAGTTGCCTTATGCAAGCGCGGTTGAGACCGAAAAGTACAGCGAGCGCGAGGATGGCTCACTCGAAATTCACCAGCAAATACTTGTTGCCCGCCCGACCCAGCGCGCCATTGTGCTAGGCAAAGGCGGCACGCGCATCAAAGCGATTGGCGAAGCCGCCCGCCTTGAATTGGCGAAACTCATGGACGTGAAGGTGCATCTCTATTTGCATGTAAAAGTGCATGCCAAATGGGACGAAGACCGCAGCCTATATCGCGATATTGGGCTTGAGTGGGTGGAGTGACAGAAGCACTGACGTGCCAATAGGCAAGCTGAACGCGCTTCAGTATCTTACTTCCAGCTCCAAAAAAGGCTGTGGCCCGTCACGCTTCTCGGTAAACCGATCGGCGTAACAGGCCGCAGCCTTAGCTGGTTCGACTATGTACGCTTCAGGCCTTCGCTTTCGCTTTTGCCGCAGGCTTGGCTTTCGCAGCGGCCTTCTTTGGTGCAGCCTTCTTTTTAGGTGCGGCCTTTTTCTTGACCTTGCCTTTGGGCGGCATCGCGGCGCGGGCGTCAATCAACTGTGCGGCTTCCTCAAGCGTCAATTCATCAGGCGAAATCGACTTGGGCAATGTCGCATTGGTGGTGCCATCGGTCACATAAGGACCAAAGCGGCCCTCCATGAGCTTGATTTCAGCTTCAGTGCGCGGATGCTTGCCTAATTCTTTCAACGGTGCGCGTGCGGCACCACGCCCACGGCCTGGGTTAGCCAAAGCTTCGGCCAACTTCACAACCGCGCTGTTCATTCCTGTTTCGAACACCTCGGTGGTTGACTGCAAACGGGCATATTTACCATTATGTGCAAGGTAAGGCCCATAACGACCAATGCTTGCCATCACTGGTTCACCGCTTTCTGGGTGTGTCCCGATGGTGCGGGGCAATGACAGCAGCTTCACAGCCCATTCTAACCCAATATCTTCTGCCGGGATATCTTTCGGTATTGAGGCTCGCTTTACATCAGTGCCCTCGCCCGTTTCAAAATAAGGGCCAAAGCGCCCAGATTTCCGTGTCACTTCCAATTGGGTTTCAGGATGCTGACCTAGAATCTCGGGGCCGGTATCTTCACCATTTTCGCTGCCGGGCTGCGCGAATTTGCGGGTATATTTGCAGTCCGGGTAATTGGAGCACGCAACAAACGCTCCAAATTTTCCGCCGCGCAAGGCAAGCCTGCCCTCCCCACATTTGGGGCAAAGTCTGGGATCAGTACCGTCTTCGCGTTCGGGAAAGAGATATGGTGATAGGAATATATCAAGTTCGGCTGTTACCTCAGACGGTTTCTGCTCCATGACCTCAGCCGTCTTCGGCTTAAAATCACGCCAAAAAGCCTCAAGAAATGACTGCCAATTGGCACGGCCACCACTAATTTCATCCAACTGATCCTCAAGGCCAGCGGTGTAATCATACGCGACATAACGTTCAAAAAACCGTTCAAGAAATGCTGTAAGCAATCGCCCAGATTCCTCTGCAAAAAAACGATTTTTCTCCACACGCACATATGTGCGGTCTTTTAGAACCTGAATAGTTGACGCGTATGTCGATGGGCGGCCGATCCCCAACTCTTCAAGACGCTTCACCAACGTCGCTTCGGAGAAACGCGGTGGCGGCTGCGTAAAGTGCTGGATCTTTTCCGCAGCATGCTTCGCAGGCGCATCGCCAACGGCCATGGCTGGCAAGATGGCGCTGTCTTCGGTATCACTATCGTCGCGGCCCTCTTCATACACGGCAAGGAAACCAGGGAATTTCATGACCTGCCCGGTTGCGCGCAATCCTGTTTGTCCGGTGCCGTCAAGAAAATCGATTGTGGTGCGTTCCATGCGCGCCGAGGCCATTTGGCTCGCCATTGCACGCTTGAAAATGAGATCATACAGGCGACCATGATCCCCTGAACCTGCTTTGTCCTTGTTAAAATCCGTTGGACGAATTGCCTCATGCGCTTCCTGCGCATTCTTTGCCTTCGTTTGATAAACGCGGGGTTTTTCCGGTAAATATCCACTGTCAAAGCGGTCGGAGATGGATTTACGCGCGGCGGAAATGGCGCTGTGGTCCATCTGGACTCCATCGGTCCGCATGTAGGTAATCGCGCCGTCTTCATATAGGCCCTGCGCGATACGCATGGTATGGCTTGCGGAAAAACCAAGCTTACGAGCGGCTTCTTGCTGCAAAGTGGACGTCGTGAAGGGCGGCTGTGGATTGCGGGTGACAGGTTTGGTCTCAACGGTCTCGACGGTAAAGTTGCCGGCTTCCACTGCAAGGCGGGCTTGCTCTGCATCCCCCTCAGTTTTCAAATCCATCTTGTCGAGCTTATTGCCAAGATACTGGATTAAACGGGCATCAAATTTTTGGCCCTTATGCTCCATGCCAGCTTTGACGGACCAATATTCCTGCGCACGGAACGCCTCAATTTCGCGTTCGCGTTCAACGATTAGGCGCAACGCGACCGACTGCACACGCCCGGCAGATTTTGCGCCGGGCAATTTGCGCCACAAGACAGGCGAAAGAGTAAAACCAACCAGATAATCGAGTGCGCGGCGGGCGCGATAGGCATCGATGAGGTCGACATCCAGCGCGCGTGGGTGCTTCATCGCATCGGTCACGGCCTGTTTGGTGATGGCATTGAAAGTTACGCGGCCGACCTTTGCCGGCAGCACTTTTTTCTTCGCGAGCACTTCCTGCACATGCCAGCTGATTGCCTCACCTTCGCGATCGGGGTCGGTCGCAAGGATTAAACTATCTGCCTTCTTGGCCTCGTCCGTGATTGCCTTGAGCTGCTTGGCCTTGTCGGCATAGTTATCCCATAGCATTTCAAAGCCATTGTCGGGGTCGACCGATCCATCCTTGGGCGGCAGGTCACGGATATGGCCGTAAGAGGCCAGCACCTTGAAGCCGGGGCCCAAATATTTCTCGATCGTCTTGGCTTTTGCAGGTGATTCAACAATGACTAATTGCATGATATTTTGTGCTTTTCTAAAATTTCTCGCGTACGCGTGCAGGCTGGAGGGGTAATGCGCCCCCCGTCAAGATGAAAAATGCGATGTTATTTCATGCTGTAAAACGAACCTTGCCGCCTGCCCCGCGCTCCAATTTTCCGGCCAACTCAAATTCCAGTAACACCATCTGGACAGTTGCTGGACTGCTTCCGGATTGCCGAACCAATTCATCAACCGAAACATAGGTCATGCCTATCAGGTCGATAACGGCGCTGCGTTCGGCGTTGCTGCCGTCGTCGGATATCTTTGGAGCTAGATTGGAGTGGGATGCAGACTGCCCAAGCATGCGATTGTCGATCGGATGGATCATCTCTGCAATCTCAGATGCATTTTGCACCAGAATTGCGCCCTCACGGATAAGTTGGTTGCAGCCGCGCGATCGCGGATCAAGTGGCGATCCTGGAACAGCCATGACCTCACGACCAGCCTCCGCTGCAAGCCGCGCGGTAATGAGCGATCCCGACTTTGGCGCAGCCTCAATCACCACGGTTCCAGCAGATACCCCAGCGATAATACGGTTGCGATAGGGGAAGTGCCGCGCTCTCGGTTCCGTGCCTGGGGGCTGCTCTGCGATAAGAAGCCCGCGCTCGGCAATCCTGTCCTGCAATGCCCGGTTTTCCGGAGGGTAAACCACGTCTACCCCGCCAGCTATGACGGCCACCGTTCCGCTGTCAATGGGACCCCACATGGGCCGCGGTATCAATGCCGCGTGCTAGGCCAGATACAACAGACAGCTCCATTTGGCCAAGTTCAAAGGCCAATTGCCGCGCAAACTGACACGCGCCTGCCGACGCATTACGTGCGCCCACAAGTGCAACTGCCGGACGCGCTAACAAAGCCAAGTCTCCCTTCACGCACATTACCGGCGGCGCATTGTCGAGGTGCGATAGCAGGAGTGGATAGTCAGCATCACACGCGAACACATGTCGCGCACCGAAAGCACACGTAATTTGAAACTCCCTTGCAACAGCGGCCTCATTGGCCAGCACCATCTGCTTGCCACCGCCGCGCCGCACAAGGTCAGGTAACGCCTCAAGAGCAGCTCTTGCACTGCCGAAGCGCGACATGAGCTGGCGATAACTAACAGGCCCAATATTGGGTGACCTTATCAAGCAGAGCTGATCAAACTGGATCTGACTACCAAAAGTCACCGCAGTCAGCTTTTGCTTTTACCGATGCGGGGTTCTGTGCCAGCCATTAGGCGCTCAATATTACCCCGGTGCTTCCAAAAGATGATGAGCGTGCATACGGAAAGCATTGGCACCAAATCATAATATCCAAGGATTGCGGCGGCAATGGGTGCCGAGAGGGCAGCTGTTAGGCTCGCGCCAGAGGATAAACGTGAGATTATTAGAATGCCTAACCACATAAACGCGTAAATGACCCCGCCCTGCCAGAACAGGCCAAACAAGATGCCGCCATAAGTTGCAGAACCTTTGCCACCCTTAAACCTAAGCCACACGGGGAACAGATGACCGAAAAACGCACCTACAGCTGCCAGTATCTCTCCACCAGGGAGATAATGGGTGGCTAACCACACCGCACAAAATCCTTTGAGCACATCAAGGATCAATGTGAGTGCAGCCATACCCTTGCGTCCTGTACGCAGGACGTTGGTGGCGCCGATGTTCCCTGAGCCGATTGTTCGGATGTCGCCACCACCGGACAAGCGCGTCAGGAGCAAACCGAACGGGATGGCGCCAAGCGCATAGCCAAGCACAAGACCGGCACCCATGTTGAACCAAAGATCACTCACCAGACGAATCCTCTAAATATCTCTATTGCGTAAACGTTTTGTTCCACGCGCTCAAGGCTGTCGGCTTGCAAGCACGGCCGCTACCGCTTATCGATGCGGCATGTCGTTTATCCCAAGCAGCGCGCCGCTTTTGTTTTTTGATTCCGGCATTGGCGGGCTTTCGGTCCTGAAAGCCGTCCAAGACGCCTTGCCCAACGCTCCAATTGTTTTTGCAGCCGATTATGCAGGGCTGCCTTATGGAACCAAAACCGAGGCAGAGATTTCGGCGCCGGTCCCTGCTTTGATCGGCCGCTTGGTTGAACGTTACCGGCCACGTTTAGTTACGATTGCCTGCAACACCGCGTGCACAATCGCACTGGCCCATGTGCGGGCGGCATTAGACGTGCCGGTGGTGGGTACTGTTCCGGCCATTAAACCAGCGGCCGAAGCAACGCAAAGCGGTGTTATTGGGCTATTGGGCACCGATGCGACAGTCCGCCAAACTTACGTCGACAAACTCCATAAAGACCATGCACCTAACATGAAGTTGCTGCGTCACGCTGCGCCTGAACTTGTAAGTGCAGCCGAGGCAAAAATGCGAGGTGAACCAGTTGATCCCGCAGTTTATGTAAGGGCCATGGCTGGGCTGATGGACCAACCAGATGGGGCACGACTTGATGTCGTTGTGCTTGGTTGCACGCATTTCCCTCTGATAGAAGATGAGTTACGCGCTGCCGCACCACATGTGAAATTCGTTGACGGCGCAGCGGGTATCGCGCGGCGTATTCGCCATTTGACAAAGGACCACACTTGGCCGGTTGATCCCGAGGAAGGAACTTTCGTAACAACTGGTCCAGTTGCTGCGCTAAACACGTTGCTTCCGGCATTGTCTGGCTTTGGTTTGACACAAATCTCATCACTCTGAACGCAACTATTTCAATAACGAAACTGGAATGACGCTTGTTGCAAGTCGTTCGCGCTAGATTTTTGCATTTTCCGCGATTAATGGGCAATTGCAAACCGCGCGCGCGGTCCAAACCATCGGGGTCATTATCCGTGAATTACAACGCAATTTTTGAAAAAGCGATTGACCGGCTTCATGCCGAAGGTCGCTATCGCGTTTTCATCGACATTCTGCGTAACAAGGGTAATTACCCTAACGCGCGCTGCTTTGCCGGACATAACGGACCTAAAGACATTACTGTGTGGTGCTCGAACGATTATCTTTGCATGGGGCAACATCCGGACGTCATTAGCGCGATGGAAAACGCGCTCCACGACGTTGGTGCTGGATCTGGCGGCACACGTAACATCGGCGGCAACACCCACTATCACGTCGAACTGGAACATGAGCTGGCCGATTTGCATGGCAAGGATGGGGCTTTGTTGTTCACATCTGGCTATGTTTCGAACGACGCGACCTTATCCACGCTCGCCAAGGTTCTGCCGGGTTGCATAATATACTCAGATGAACTGAATCATGCATCAATGATTGCCGGCATCCGAAATGCAGGCTGTGAAAAGCGCGTATGGCGGCATAATGACCTCGCCCATCTTGAAGAATTGCTGGCGGCCGACGATCCAGATGTGCCAAAGCTGGTTGCGTTCGAAAGCGTCTATTCGATGGACGGAGATGTCGCACCTATCGGAGCGGTTTGCGACCTTGCAGACAAATATAATGCGCTGACCTATTGTGACGAAGTGCACGCCGTTGGCATGTATGGCGCGCGTGGCGGTGGCATTTCCGAACGGGATGCCGTCGCTGACCGCGTAACAATTATCGAAGGCACATTGGGCAAGGCTTTTGGCGTCATGGGCGGCTATATCGCAGCTGACCAGAATATCATCGATGTTATCCGCTCTTATGCGCCTGGCTTTATCTTCACGACGTCATTGTCGCCGGTGTTGGTCGCCGGTGTGTTGGCCGCAGTGCGCCATTTAAAGTCTTCAAGCGAAGAACGTGACGCGCAGCAGGCAAACGCAGCGATGCTCAAAAAACTGTTTTTTGATGCCGGCTTACCCGTGATGATGAGCAACACCCACATCGTTCCGTTGATGGTTGGCGATCCGGTGAAAGCGAAGAAAATCAGTGATATTTTGCTCGCTGAATATGGCGTTTATGTGCAGCCAATTAACTACCCCACAGTGCCGCGCGGCACCGAGCGGTTGCGCTTCACACCTGGACCTCAGCATAACGAGGTGATGATGCGTGATTTGACTTCGGCGTTGCTCGAAATTTGGGGCCGGATGGAAATCCCTGTCGCTCAGGCAGCTTGAGAAAGCAGCTTTATAAACAGTTCCAGGTCAACATTTCCGCCTGACAGCGTCACCGCGGTATTGCCTTTTGGATGAATTTTACCTGCAAGCACAGCAGCAAGCGCCACTGCCCCGCCGGGTTCAACGACAAGATGCAGTTTTTCAAACACCACGCGCATCGCTGTGACGACTTCGCCTGTTGTAACGGACACTCCGTTGGACACGCGTCGGCGCAGTATCTCAAAATTAATAGGATAAGTTTGCGGCGTTTGCAGTGCGTCGCAATAGGTTGGGTGCTTAAGGTCTTTTACGGGTAGGATTTCGCCTGCCTCAAGCGACCTTATGATGTCGTCCCAGCCTTCGGGTTCAACGATCGCAATGTCTGCGCCTGGACAGGCCAACGCTAGACCGGAGGCCAGACCACCCCCGCCGCAGCATGAGACAATCATATCGGGACCGCCCAAACCAAGCGCTGCAAGCTGCTCTGCTATTTCAATGCCAGCAGTGCCCTGCCCTTCGATTACCCATGGATCACCAAAGGCATGCACCAATGTCGCGCCACTTTGGGCGATCAAACCGGCGGCAACCTCTTCACGCGATTCGGTTGCACGGTCGTACAGCACAACCTGAGCCCCCAAGGCTTTGGTAGCTTCCAGTTTCATACGCGGCGCATTGGAGGGCATGACGATTGTGGCAGCTATACCGAGCTTCTTTGCCGCCCACGCCACGCCTTGGGCGTGGTTTCCACTGGACACGCCAACAACGCCGCGTGCGCGTTCTTCTTCATTTAGGTCGGACAGTCGATGCCAAGCGCCGCGTATCTTAAACGCGCCGACGGGTTGTAGCATTTCGGCCTTGCACCAAAGCGTCACGCCATCCACCTCAAGCGGCAATAAAGGTGTTTTGGGCAGAATATCGGCAATTTTGGTCATAGCCCGCTGCACACCTTCGTGCGTTGGCGTCTTGATGGTCGCAGCCAATTCTTGTCCTGTCATAAAAGGCCCCTATATGCGTGCGCTGAACGAATCTCTGATAAGAGGAAACTGCAGATGAGCAAGATATTGGTAATTGGCGCAGGCGGCGTCGGGTCGGTTGCAGTCCACAAGATGGCTATGAACCCGGATATCTTCAGCCAAATCAGCCTTGCAAGCCGCACCAAATCGAAATGCGACGCGATCGCAGCGTCAGTCAAGGACCGCACTGGCGTTGATATCGACACCTATGGCCTTGATGCCGATGATGTCCCCGCGACAACTGCGCTGCTGAACCAAATCAAGCCAAGTTTGGTCGTCAACCTTGCTTTGCCTTACCAAGACCTCAACATCATGGATGCGTGTTTGGCTGCTGGCGTTCATTACATGGACACGGCAAATTACGAACCACTTGATGTCGCCAAGTTCGAATATCATTGGCAGTGGGCTTATCAGGATCGCTATAAGAATGCTGGCCTTACGGCATTGTTGGGCTCAGGTTTTGACCCCGGCGTGACCAGCGTTTTTACAACCTACCTGAAAAAACATCACTTCGACCGCATCGACACGCTTGATATTCTCGACTGCAATGGCGGGGACCATGGTCAGGCCTTTGCCACAAACTTCAATCCCGAAATTAACATCCGCGAAGTTACTGCCGTGGCGCGTCACTGGGAAAATGGCGCATGGGTGGAAACACCAGCGATGTCAGTGAAGCAAAGCTTCGATTTTGAAGCCGTCGGCCCGAAGAACATGTATCTGATGTATCATGAGGAAATCGAAAGCCTCAAGACCCATCTGCCAGAAATCAAGCGCATTCGGTTCTGGATGACCTTTGGTGACGCCTATATCACCCACCTGAACGTACTTCAGGCGGTCGGCATGACTCGGATTGACCCTGTTATGTATGAAGGCAAAGAAATCGTCCCGCTTCAGTTTCTGAAGGCTGTATTACCTGAACCCGCTTCGCTTGGTCCAACAACCAAGGGCAAAACCAACATTGGCTGTATAGCCTCTGGCGTTGGCAAGGACGGCAAGGAAAAGACGCTCTACATATACAATATCTGCGACCATGAAGATGCGTATGCCGAAACCGGAAACCAAGCTGTCAGCTACACAACGGGCGTACCAGCGATGATTGGCGCGGCGATATTGGTAACTGGAAAATGGTCCGGCGCTGGCGTGTGGAACATCGAACAGTTCGACCCCGATCCCTTCATGGACATGCTCAATTTGCATGGTCTGCCTTGGCAAGTGAAGGAACTTGATGGGCCGCTGCAGTTCTAATGGAAACCAAAGCAGGCGATCCGGGGGCTTTTGCCCACTTTGACCTTCACCGCGTGCCGTCGCCCGCCTTTGTGGTGGATGAGGCAGCGTTGCGGCGCAACCTATCCATATTGGCCGATGTAAAACAACGGTCTGGTGCCAAGATACTGTGTGCGATGAAGGCATTTTCTATGTGGAAAGTGGCGCCTATCATTGGCGAATATCTGGATGGCGTATGCAGTTCTGGCCTCTGGGAATCGCGTCTCGCGCGAGATTATTACAAGGGCGAAATCGCGACCTATTGCGCTGGATATAAAGAATCTGAAATGGCCGAGATCGTCGAAATCTCGGATCATGTCATTTTTAACAGTCCGCATCAGCATCGGCGCTTTGTGTCGTTCCTGAATGATAGCGTGGATGTTGGCCTTCGTATTAACCCCGAACATGCGGAAGGCGAAGTACCTAAATACGACCCTTGCTCACCGGGTTCGCGGCTTGGTTTTCCTATCAGTCAGTTAAAGGCCGAACATATTGAAGGCGTTTCAGGCCTTCATTTCCACAGCTTGTGCGAACAAGACTTTGAACCGCTCAAACGCACATGGGAGGCCCTAAAGCCACATATAGCCCCTTATTTCGGGAAACTACGTTGGCTGAACTTTGGTGGCGGCCACCATATCACACGCGCCGATTATCAGCGCGACGAACTTGTAGCATTCATCCAAGATGTGCGCGCAGAAACGGGTTTGGATGTCTATCTTGAACCTGGTGAAGCGATTGCCCTTGATGCAGGCATCTTGATCGGCGAACTGCTTGATGTTTTTGAAAATGGGATCCAAGTCGGCATCACTGATATTAGTGCCACCTGCCATATGCCTGACGTGATCGAGGCACCCTATCGCCCGGCAATGCTCGCTGAGCGCTCGGAAGGCACTCCAGTGCGTCTGGGAGGGCCATCCTGCCTAGCTGGTGACATTATAGGAGATTATGTCCTTCCCGTTCCTGCCGAGCCTGGAGCGCGCTTCGCATTTCTGGATCAAGCGCATTATTCCATGGTAAAGACGAACACCTTTAACGGGGTGCCTTTGCCGTCACTGTGGCTCTGGAATAGCGAGACAGGCACGCTCGAATGCGTCCGTACATTCGAGTGGACCGAGTTTAGGGACCGCTTGAGCTAAAACCCGAACGAATCACTTTACAACCCACCAGTTTTTGATAATGCGCACGTCCGCTGCCCCAGGGGGACTTCCAATAACCGCAAGGCAGCCTTGTTGTTTTTTATTATCTTTTGGGGGTCCCTTGAATTGTACGAGAACACTGACGCACTTGCTGTAGTCCGCGCGCTTCGCCCGGACGAACCAATCACGTTAATCCGCCCGCACGCCGCTGCGCGCGCTGCCCGTTTCTTCGTTGAGAAGTTTCAGGGCAAATCGCTTTATGCCGTAAAAGCCAATCCATCGCCTGCGCTGCTTGAGACCCTTTGGGAAGCTGGCATCACGCATTATGACGTTGCATCCTTGGGCGAAGTCCGGCTGGTCCACAAATTCCTGCCCGATGCGAAGTTGTGCTTCATGCACCCGGTCAAAAGCGAGCGCGCCATCGCGCAGGCCTATCATAACCATAATGTCCGCACATTCAGCCTCGACAGTCATGATGAGCTGGAAAAGATCGTGCGCGCCACAAATGGCGCGACAGATCTTGAATTGTGCGTGCGGATTCGCGTCTCTTCCGACCACGCAAAGTTGAGCCTTGCCTCAAAGTTCGGTGCTGATCCGTCTGAAGTCGCAGACTTGCTGGTTGCCACGCGTCAAGTCGCAGACAGCCTTGGGATCTGCTTTCATGTGGGTAGCCAAGCCATGGCGCCAACCGCTTATGCCGAGGCTATGGAGCATGTCCGCGCCGCGATTGTCGAGGCGTCTGTTACCGTTGATATCGTTGATATCGGGGGTGGTTTTCCTTCAGTCTATCCCGGAATGGAGCCGCCGGCGCTGGAGGGCTATTTCGACGTCATTCACAACTGCTTTGAAGACCTGCCAATCAGCTACTCCGCGGAACTCTGGTGCGAACCGGGCCGTGCATTATGCGCTGAATATGCGTCGTTATTGGTGAAGGTTGAGAAGCGTCGCGGAAACGAATTATTCGTCAACGACGGCGCTTATGGTTCGCTGTTTGACGCTGCACATATCGGCTGGCGCTTCCCTGTGGCCCTGCAGCGGTCTGAGACCTCAATTGGTACCCAGATGGCTGAATTCAGCTTCTACGGGCCTACCTGCGACGATATGGACCATATGGCAGGCCCTTTCATCCTGCCTGATGATGTGCAAACTGGTGATTATATCGAAGTTGGTATGACCGGCGCGTATGGCTGCGCGATGCGTACCGAGTTTAACGGCTTTGGCGAAACCGAAACGCTTATCGTTGAGGATCAGCCGATGGCCACACTCTATGGTTGGGCGCCAGCCAATGACGCAGGTGTTCGCGCAAAGCTCTCACAAAGCTCAAAAATCTAAGTTACATTTGACAATTTACCAGAGCTGCACCACCCTCCCCACCAGTCGATGGGGAGGGTTTTTTCATGAATACGGATATATTGGCGCCAGCAGCTGCGTTGGTGGTCTGGTCAATCATGATGTTGTTCTGGATGGCGGGAACACGCCTTCCTGCCATGTCAAAGATCGGTATGGATCTCAAACAGGCTGCGCCGGGTGGGCGAGGCCAAGACATTGACCCGAATGTGCCGCCATCGGTCGCGTGGAAGTCCCACAATTACGCGCATCTTATGGAACAGCCGACAATATTCTACGCCACCATTATGATATTGGCGCTTTCAGGTGGAGCGACGGACCTGTCGGTCGCGTTGGCATGGGGCTACACCGTTCTACGTGTCATTCACAGCATCTGGCAGGCAACGGTTAATACCGTCAGCATCCGCTTCATGTTCTTTTTATTATCAACACTTTGCCTAACGATTTTGGCAATACAGGCTTTGATCGCAACTATTTAAGGGGGAATAATATGGAAAGTAGTATTTTAGGACCAGTCGTCGCGCTTGCGGCATGGACGATGATTATCTGGATCTGGATGTATGTCACGCGCATACCTGCCATGAACCGCGCCGGGATTGACGGAACGAAAATTGTTGGTTCCTCGAGCGGAGCCTTGCGCGATGCTCTTATAGCTAAAGGCGAAGAAAAAGCTTCGTGGGTTGCAGATAATTACAATCACTTACATGAAGCACCTACGGTGTTTTATGCAATATGTTTAACACTTGCCATGGTAGGTCAGGGCGACAATCTGAATGCAACCATTGCGTGGGTTTATGTCGGTCTACGTGTAACGCACAGCCTCGTTCAAATATTGTCTAACCGCGTTGTCATCCGCTTTGCACTGTTTGCATTGTCATCATTGGCGCTCATAATGCTCGTAGTACATGCCGTAATGGCGGTACTGTTAAACTAACGGCTAAAATGCCCAGCCAGCTCGATATGGGTTGACCAGCGGAATTGTCCTACGGGCCATATCCGCTGCAACCTGTATCCAGCGGAACCTAATGTTTTGGCGTCGCGCGCAAAGCTCGCCGGATTGCAACTGACATAAGCAATATTTGCTACTTTAGACGCTGCAAGTTGTGCAACCTGCTCCTTTGCACCCGCACGTGGCGGATCCAGTATCACCGTTTGAAACTTGTTAAGTTCCTCAGGCGTAAGGGGGCGCCTGAACAGGTCCCTATGTTCTGCAAATATCATTCGACCAGTGCGCCCTGCCGCCGCCTTTAAAGCTAGGCTGGCTTGAAGATCTGCCTCACCGGCATAAATTTTTCGACCTGCACCCATCGCCAGCGCAAAAGTTCCTGACCCAGCAAAAAGATCTGCTATAATAGTGTCGCTGCCGACGATTTGTTTTACCGCGTTCACCAACGCGGCCTCTCCATCGACTGTGGCCTGAAGGAAGCCATAAGGTTGATAACCGACAGCTACTCCGCCCAATGTAACCGTGACGGGTTCAGGTTCGTAAAACGGAACAGGGCCATAGCCTTCATCAAGCGACAGCCGCGCGAGATTGTGGGTTTTGGCGAATTCGGACAGCAGCTCATGCGTGTCGAGATCATTTGCGATCCAGTTCTCAATGAGAACATCAACGCCCTGATCTACCATCGCCAATTTAATTTGCACCTGACGCGCACGGTTTAGCCGTGGCTCAAGCAATGTCCGCATTGGCGCAAGCAACGCAAACAGCTCTGACGCCATGACGTCACATTGCCTGACGTCAATGATGCGATGACTTTTTTCGGTACTGAAGCCCAACTGAAATTGCTTGCCAGCCCAAGCTGAACGAACCGCAATGCGACGGCGGGTTTTTGGCGGCGATAGATGAACAGGCATCACCTCGCCGATCTCAACCTGCTGCGTGGTTAGAGCATGCGTGACGCGCTCAGCAATGAACAGTCGCAGGCTGTCTTCGTCGAGATGCTGTAATTGGCAACCACCGCATAAGGGAAAATGCTGGCATGGTGGGGGTACATGATGGGGGCCGTGGATAAGGCCGCCGGATGGATCTACACTGTCGCCGGGAGCCGCAAGCGCCACATAACGGCCATTTGCGGTCACACCGTCGCCGCGTGCGGCAACCCTGATAATCTCTTCGGTAATTTCCATACCGCCCCATGCCCGTGAAGGGCCAAGCAATCAACTGGCGTCTTTGGACGCTGGCGTTTGGTAAGTCATACCGGTTGCATCAAAACTATCCGCCGCTGCAACGCCGCAACACGCCATTGGGGTGACGGGTAACCGGCGTCGCCTCAGCAGCCTGCCAACGCATTCAGCAGCAAGGTGACGCCGAAGCACTTAGATATCGGCGTAAACATGGGTTTCGGCAGCACCGCCAGGATGCGTCACTGCGCCCTTATAGGCCGGCCCAACATTCTGCGCATAACGCCAAATGGCACCAGACTGATAATCCGTTTCGCGCGGTTTCCAGCTTTTCCTTCTATTTTCGAGTATTTCGGAGTCAACATTCAGATCAATTACACCCGTTTCAGCGTCGATCATTATTTCGTCGCCATCTTCAATCAATGCAATCGGGCCGCCCAATGCTGCTTCAGGCCCAACATGACCAATGCAGAAGCCGCGCGTTGCACCCGAGAAACGGCCGTCGGTGATGAGCGCAACTTTCTCGCCCATGCCCTGCCCGTATAATGCGGCTGTTGTGGAGAGCATCTCACGCATGCCGGGGCCGCCCCTTGGCCCTTCATAACGGATCACAATAACTGAACCCTCGCGGATTTGCCTTGCTTCGACGGCGGCAAAGCAATCCTCCTCACAATCGAACACTTGGGCTGGCCCCGTGAACGTAAGCCGGTCCATGCCAGCAACCTTCACAATCGCGCCATCGGGGGCAAGCGATCCGCGCAACCCTACAACGCCGCCTGTGGGCGTTATTGGCGCTGTCGCTGGATAAATGACCTTCTGATCGGGGTTCCACGTAATTTCTTCAATATTCTCGCCAAGCGTTTTACCCGTGACGGTCATGCAGTCCCCAAACAAAAGGCCTTCGCCCAACAAGGACTTCATCAGCATATACACGCCGCCGGCGTCATACATGTCGCGTGCAACGAATTGCCCGCCGGGTTGAAGGTCGGCCATATAAGGCGTGGTTTTGAAGGCCTCGGCGACATCAAACAGGTCAAAGTCTATACCTGCCTCATGCGCCATGGCGGGCAAATGCAGTGCACCATTGGTCGATCCACCCGTTGCCGCAACAATTCTTGCAGCGTTTACGAAGGCTTCACGCGTACAAATGTCACGTGGCCTAATATTACGCGCCAGCAATTCCATCACTTGAAAGCCTGCAGCATGCGCAATCTGATCACGCGTGGAGTAAGGTGCTGGCGCCATATTGCTGTTGGGCAACGAAAGGCCGATCGCTTCCCCAACGCACGCCATAGTATTCGCAGTATATTGACCGCCACACGCGCCATGGCCCGGACAGGCAACGCGCTCAAGTTCTTCAAGTTCTGACAAAGGACACGCGCCCGCCGCATATTTTCCAACAATTTCAAAGACGTCTTTGACGGTCACATCCTTGTTGTTGTGGCGACCCGGCAAGATAGACCCGCCATACACGAATATGGATGGCACGTTCAGGCGCAACATCGCCATCATTATACCGGGTAAGGACTTGTCGCAGCCGGCAAAGCCTACAAGCGCGTCATAACAATGCCCACGCACGGACAACTCAACCGAATCTGCGATGACTTCACGGCTGACAAGGGAGGACTTCATCCCTTGATGGCCCATGGCGATGCCATCAGTCACTGTTATCGTATTGAAACGGCGCGGCATACCGCCGCCCTGCTCTACACCCACACGCGCTATGTCCGCTTGGGCATCGAGCGTAGTGTTGCATGGTGCGCTGTCATTTCCAGCAGAGACCACGCCAACAAATGGCCGCGCAATTTCCTCTGCGGTTAACCCCATTGCGTAATAATAGCTACGATGTGGTGCCCGTTCTGGTCCGACAGACACATGGCGGCTTGGCAATTTGGATTTATCGAACTGGTTTGACATCTTACACTCCGTTTCAAGCCAGTGCTTTAAGCGTTTTTGTGCTGGTTAGCCAAGTCGTTCCGACACAAAATGGCACATATCTGACAATATGCGTGCAAATCTTGCTTGGCCTGAGGGTGTGCAGGCTAAATCTTGCCGCATCTCAATGCCGATATACGGTATGTCATTGGCCTCCGCATGGCGGTTCATCGTCGCGTTCAGAAGCTTGCCCGAATAAGGCAATTGGTCACCTACAAGATATCCTGCGTTTTCAAGGAACGGAATGGCAAGCTTAGACGCCGCCGCCTGTTCATTATACAACACGCCGACTTCCCAAGGCCGAGGCTCATTGGGTTTGCTCTCTAAGGCTGGTGTAAAGCTGTGCAGTGACAATATGAGCGCAGGCCTATGTTCGGACAGCAAGTCCTTCAAATAGTCATGGTAAGGTGTGTGGAAGCGCATCAGCCTTGCTTCCCGCTCATATGGCGCGACGTCATTTCCGTATATGACGATGCCATCACTCGAAAGCGGCATCACAGCAGGATCGAGTTCGTCACGGTTCAAGTCGACAACGAGGCGAGAATACCGACCTAAATAGGCCGCAAAGCCCGTATGTTGCGTTATCAAACGCGCAACAGGGGCAACGCCAATATCCCAGGCGATGTGGGTGTTGAGAACCGGTCGATCAATGCCAAAAACAATATCGTCAGGAACATCGTTTGACGCGTGATCACCGATGATGAGGAAGCCACCGTTGCGCGGCGTCCCTAATATCTCAAACGGCGACTCCTTCATCGCAGCATACTGGCCATAGACCACCATTGCGGGTTAAGTGTTGTTCTTGCCGTCTGTAATGACGCCGCATCGTCAAACAATGCAAAGCATGTCGCTCCAGACCCGGACATGCGCACGATGGCCGGATTAGCGGAAGAAAGACGTTTCAATATATCCGATATAACGGGGCAAATCGCCGCAGCCAAAGGCTCTAGGTCGTTTCGGCTCACACACGCTGTGTCCCACATGTCGCCACGGCCAACTTTGCCGCCATCAACACCGGCCCATGCCTTGAATATAGCTGCCGTCGAAACCGACTGAAGCGGGCTAACCAGCAGCAAATACCTTGCGGTGATGCTACTATCGTCCAAAAACACAAGTTCAGTACCGGTGCCGCTGCCAAAGCTTGGGCGGCTAAATACGCAAGCGGGAATATCTGCTCCCAAGGGTGCGAGGATGTCGGCCATTGCTTGTTCGGATAAATTCAATCCCCAAAGTCGGTTCAAAAGCCGTGCTGTAGCCGCGGCGTCTGCGGAACCACCACCAATGCCCGAAGCAATCGGCAGTTGCTTATCAAGCTGAATGGCTGCGCCTTGCGATACTCCAAAATGCGACTGTAACAATGCAGCTACCTGAAGCACCAGATTGGTATCATCTGCAGCGAGACCACTCCCGAATGGCCCGTCTATTTCAAGGCTCAATGCATCTGAAAAATGCGCATGTAAAACGTCGCCACCTTGCGCAAACGCAAACAACGTCTCTATATCATGATAGCCATCTGCCCGTCGCCGCCGAACATGCAGGGCAAGATTGATTTTTGCAAAGGCAACTTCAGAATGATCCACAAAACGCCTTTAAACCCTGCCCAACAGCCCAAGCGCTACCCCAATCACATATTAGGGTAGTTCGGCCCACCGCCGCCTTCTGGCGTCACCCAGTTGATATTCTGGTTCGGATCCTTGATGTCGCATGTTTTGCAATGCACACAATTCTGGGCGTTGATCTGATAACGCGCGTCTTTGCCTTCTTCCTGAATCCACTCATACACACCCGCAGGGCAATAGCGCGTTGATGGGCCCGCAAATTCCATGAATTCGCTGGTCTTTTGAAGGTCCATATCCTTGACCTGCAAGTGAATTGGCTGATCTTCGGCGTGGTTGGTGTTCGACAAGAACACTGATGACAAACGGTCAAAGCTGAACACGCCATCGGGCTTCGGATATTCGATGCGTTCGACGGCGCTTTTCTTTTTAAACGCCTTGTGGTCCGGATGATGCTTCATCGTGAACGGCATGCGGATACCAAAATTCTCCAGCCACATATTGATACCGGCAAGCGCCGTTCCCACCACATTGCCGTATTTCTCGACCAGCGGCAGAACGTTGCGTACCATTCGCAATTCTTTGTAAATCCAACTATTTTCATAAGCTGTCTGATAAGATGTCAGCGAGTCATGTTCGCGGCCAGCGGCCAATGCCTCAACAGCGGCATCCGCAGCCAACATGCCGGACTTCATCGCCGTATGCGAGCCCTTGATTCGCGGCACGTTCAAGAAACCGGCCGAACACCCGATCAATGCACCGCCAGGGAAAGCCAGCTTTGGTACCGACTGCCAGCCACCATCGCTGATCGCGCGCGCGCCATAAGAGACGCGGCGGCCGCCGGCGAGTATTTTCTTAATCTCGGGATGCGTTTTCCAACGCTGAAATTCTTCGAAGGGTGACAAATAAGGGTTGGAATAGTTGAGCCAAACAACAAAACCCAAGGCCACCTGATTGCTCGCATGGTGGTACAAAAACGCGCCGCCATTTGCATCAGTCAAAGGCCAGCCCTGGCTGTGAATCACGCGGCCTGCGGAATGCTGCTCGAGCGGAATGTCCCACAATTCTTTAATGCCAATTCCGTAAACCTGTGGCTCGCAGTCTTTATCGAGCGCAAATTGCGGCTTTAGCAATTTGGATAGGTGTCCGCGCACACCTTCGGCAAAGAAAGTATATTTCGCATGTAATTCCATGCCGGGCATATAATCGTCTTTATGGCTGCCATCGCGCGCGATGCCCATGTCGCCCGTCGCTACACCCTTTACCGAACCGTCGCTGTTATAAAGTATTTCTGCCGCGGAAAAGCCGGGGAAAATTTCTACACCCAGATTTTCAGCCTGCCCCGCAAGCCAGCGGCACAGATTACCAAGCGATCCGGTGTAGGTGCCCTTATTGTGCATGAAGCCCGGGGTCAGAAAATGCGGCATGTTAAACTTGCCGGTCTTAGTAAGAATCCAATGCTGATTGTCATTCACGGGCGTATCGGCCAGCGAACAGCCCATATTGCGCCAATCAGGCAGCAGTTCATCAAGCGCCTTGGGGTCGATGACAGCACCAGAAAGAATGTGCGCGCCAACCTCTGATCCTTTTTCAAGGATACAGACACTGGTGTCAGGCGATTGCTGTTTTATGCGTATCGCAGCCGAAAGGCCTGCTGGCCCTGCGCCAACAATAACAACATCATAGGGCATCGACTCGCGTTCACTCATTGCCTTTATCCTTTACCCGGCATGTAATTCAGGCCATCCCGATATTCGAACAGCTTGTGGGAATTGCCATGCCAAGCAATTGACCCCGCCGTCAACTGATGACTGAAGGGATTTATGGGGGATCGGGGAGAAATTACTGCATTTGCTGTGGTTGAATCGCTAACTGGCTGGTGGGAACTTGCCGGACTGGACGCGGCTGTTAGCGAAACCAGCGTCAACTGGCTTGCAGAAGAAGCGCCTTCAAACGCCTCCATACCACCTATAAAAACGTCTGCCACGCCAGAAATAGGTTCCGCGTCCACTGCTCCGTCTGTCGCCTGGCCGGAAGACATTTCGTCGTTACGCGAATTGGTGACACATGGAGCTCCTCTCCCTGGCAACGGCTATGGTCCTTTGCGTTATGCACCGATTGGCCCAGACAGCTGTGACGTCATGATTGTTTCAGACTTGCCAGACATTATCGGTTCCTCGGACACTTCAAGCGGGGCCAACGCTGCTCTGCTGCACCGTATGATGGGGGCTATCGGTATAGAAAGTAGCGACTGCTTCTGCACATGGATGGCAACGAGTATGCCGTCGACAGCGGAAGTCCCCGAGCACGACTTTCCCGAGCTGGCAGCGTTTGTCATGCACCAGATAAAGCTAATTAGGCCCAAATCGGTGGTGATACTCGGTGCGTCCGCATGCAAGGCTCTGTTAAACGAAAATCTCATGAATGCGCGGACAGAGTTGCGGAGTATCAATCATGATGGTCTCAACATAACGGTGTTGGCGACATTTCATCCGCGAACCCTTATCGCGCGACCTGCAATGAAGGCAGAGGCGTGGAGAGACCTGCAGATGTTTGGAAAAAGGGGCGGGCAATGAGTTTCAGGTCCAAATGGTTAGCAATTGCTGCGGTTGCGTCGCCCTTTTCGGCAGCAGTTGGGAATAATAGCGAGGAGTTTCGGGCTATCCCATCCCCTCAGCTCGCGCCAAATATTCTCAATGCAAAAGAAAAAGTTCTGTTTTCCGCAATCTATAATGCCATCCGAACAGAGAGATGGGATGAAGCCACACGTCTGATTGACACCGCCCCGCGAGGCCCCATGTCGGCAATGGCGCGGGCTGAACTGTATGTCGCGCCAAATAGCCCAAAGGTTGAAGCCACCCAGTTACAAGCATTGCTCGAGATCGCGCCATTTTTACCACAGGCGGAGCAGTTGGGGGCCATGGCGCGTAAACGGGGTGCAGAAGTTTTGCCAAATCGGCCGGGAATCAGGCGCTTTTCATGGCTTGGTGGCGCGCCAAAACGCGATTTGCCGACAAATATTGCGAGCGATGATATACGTGCGGAATTGCAGATTTTTATAAAAAATGATCAGTCGCTGGCCGCAGAACAGTTTTTGGAAACCAAGGCTGCCGAGTTGTCGCCCGAAGCATTGACCGAATTACAATATCGCGTTGCTTGGTCCTATTATATCGAAAATGACGATGCGGCTGCAAAGCGGGTTGCGGCCGAAGCCCAATTGGCGGGCGGTGATTGGGGCACACAAGCTGCATGGGTTAGCGGTCTCGCTTCTTGGCGTCTGCGTGAATATGCTGCGGCTTTTGAAGCATTTGACTATGTATCGCGCCTGGCAGTAAATGACGACTTGAAGGCGGCGGGCCTGTTTTGGGGCGCACGGGCGGCCATGGCGATAAAACAACCACAATATTTTCAGCCCAAAATGCAAAAAGCTGCGCAGTTTCCAGAAACATTCTACGGGATACTCGCAAGTGAAACGCTCGGCATGGTGCCAATAGCAAGCAAAGCGGCTAAAATGGCTAAACTGGATTGGGCAAGCCTGAAAGACCAAGAGAATGCTGCGCTAGCAGTTGGGCTTGCAGAAATCGGTCAAAACAAATTGGCTGACATCGCGTTGCGCCATCAGGCGAGAATTGGTGATGCGCGGCAACACGCAAACCTCGCGCAATTGGCTGGCGCGCTAAACTTGGCATCAACGCAATTTTGGCTCGGCCATTATGGTCCGTCGCGGGATCAAAGCAACGCCATGGCGCGCTATCCGATGCCCAATTGGGAACCCAGTGGCGGCTGGCGCGTGACGCCTGCTTTGGTTTATGCCCATACGCTGCAGGAATCCAATTTCCGTACAGACGTCATCAGCCCCGCTGGGGCGCGCGGCTTGATGCAAGTACGCCCAGGAACAGCCCAAGACATGGCGCGCGCGCGGGGCGCAGCCTTTGCTGCATCTGAACTCGACCGCCCCTCTGTTAACCTGGAGTATGGGCAGTCCTACCTTGAAAAATTGCGTGATATGCCAGCGACAGGTGGCCTGCTTCCCAAAGTAATAGCAGCTTATAATGCCGGCCCCTCGCCGCTTATACGCTGGAACAGCGAAATTCGGGACAATGGTGATCCTTTGTTGTTTATTGAGTCCATTCCCTATTGGGAAACACGTGGTTACGTATCGATAATATTACGCAATTACTGGATTTACGAGATGCGCGAGAAAAAAGCATCGGGAAGTTTGAAAGGTTTAGCTCAGTATATGTGGCCCAAATTTCCAGACGCCAATGGCAACGTTACTGCGCGCCGAATTTTAGGAGGCGCTATTGCCACTCGATAAAGATAGGGTGTTTAAGCCCGTGAATATCGCGCTTCTAACAGTTTCCGATACACGCGGTATTGACGATGACACCAGCGGCGACATTTTGGCCGAACGGATCATCGCCGCTGGCCACAACATCGTCGACCGAACCATCTTACGCGACGATACAACGTTAATTACCGCACGGTTGCACAATTGGATAGATAACGATCAAGTCGACGTTGTCATCTCAACAGGTGGTACGGGATTAACCGGACGGGACGTGACGCCCGAGGCGTTGGACCGCGTAAAAACTAAGGAAATTCCTGGCTTCGGGGAATTGTTCCGTTGGCTGAGCTTTGCAAGCATTGGCACATCCACAATTCAATCGAGAGCTTGCGCTGTGCTTGCCCGTGGGACGTATATTTTCGCGCTGCCCGGATCCAATGGCGCAGTAAAGGACGGTTGGGATCAGATTTTGGTGCATCAGCTCGATAGCCGCAATCGCCCCTGCAACTTTGTCGAACTCATGCCGCGATTGCGCGAAGTCTAGCCTGTTTCTTTTTGTTCTCATTCATGAGCAACGGGCAAAATGAAGCCATGAGGCACCTGCTTCTGCCGTCAAATCTCAGCCTATTTTAGGTAAAGGACAACGTGCTCTTTTTCTCAATCCTCCAGCACAAAGTCCTTGAATTGCTGGCGAAGTGCCACTTTCTGAATTTTACCTGTGCCTGTGTGCGGCAATTCGTCAACGAACAGAACCCGGTCGGGCATCCACCATTTGACGATGCGTTCCGCCAGATAGGCCTTCACCATTGCTTCGTCGACCTCCGCGCCTGGTTTCTTCACAGCGATCAGAACGGGCCGCTCGTCCCATTTGGGGTGCGCAATACCGATGGCACCTGCCTCTGCTATACCTGGACAACCAACCGCGATATTCTCAAGCTCGACTGAACTGATCCACTCACCACCGGACTTAATGACATCCTTGACCCGGTCAGTAATTTGCATCGTGCCGTCGGGGTAAAGTACCGAAACGTCGCCCGTATCAAACCACTGATCAACATCAACAGCGTCGGCTTCTGCCTTGAAATAACGCTTAATGACCCAAGGTCCCCGAATTTGCAGAGCACCGGATGTCACTCCATCGCGCGGCGCTACATTGCCATCCTTGTCAATCACCCGCAGCTCAACGCCAAATGGCGTGCGCCCCTGTTTGCATACAGCATCAATCTGCTCATCGAGTGTTAAATCATCCCAATTGGGCGTTGGCGCACCCATCGTGCCAATGGGCGACGTTTCTGTCATGCCCCACGCGTGGGCCACACGGACCCCAGACTTCATCAAGCGCTCGATCATAGCACGCGGTGCGGCCGAACCGCCAATGGTAACAAGGCGCAATTTGCCAAGCGACGCGTCGCGACCAGCCGCGGCCTCTGCATCCAAATGCGCAAACATCGCAAGCCAGACCGTCGGCACGCCCGCGCTATGCGTGACGCCTTCCTGAAGCATCAGGCCATGCAAGGTTGCCGCATCATTGGTAGTCGAAAACATAAATTTTACACCAGAGGCGGCGCCTGCGAAGGGCAGCCCCCAGCTCGCGGCGTGGAACATTGGAACGATTGGCAGCAGGACTGCTTGAGGGCTGAGGTCAAAAATGGATGGAGCGATTTCGGCCATTGCGTGCAACACGGTTGATCGGTGCTGATACAAGACCCCTTTGGGGTTGCCCGTCGTGCCGCTGGTGTAGCAGAGCATGCAAGCATCGCGCTCGTCACCGGTTGCCCATTCGTAATTGCCATCTTGCGCAGCGATGAATGCGCTATAACTGTCGTCACGATCAAAGATGACGTAATGCTCGACGGTCTTCAGATGCGGTTTTAACCGGTCAATGATGGGCTGAAACATCGCGTCATACATCAGCACCTTATCTTCGGCATGGTTCATGATGTAGATCAAGTCTTCGTCGAATAGCCGCACGTTAACGGTGTGAATAACCCCGCCAAAACCAATTGCGCCATACCAAGCCGCCAAATGCCGATGATGGTTCATCGCAAAGGTGGCAATGCGATCGCCCTTTTGAAGGCCAAGAGCGGTAAAAGCTTGCGACAGCTTACGCGCCTCTCCCGCGACCCCTGCCCAGTTGGTCCGCTCCATCGTCCCATCGGTCCAACGGGTCACGATTTCGCGCTTACCATGCTCGCGCGCTGCGTAGTCAATCAAATGGGGAACGCGAAGGTCCCAATCCTGCATGGTGCCACGCATCAAATTCTCTCCCTCACAAAGCGTCGTCAAATGAAGCTGACGTATTTTTTATTCAATGTTTATATCGCAATCAATGCACTAATGCCAAAACTGGGCCCAGGGGCGCAAGCTCTGCATTTTCAATGCCGTCAATTGCCCGAACTTGATCGAGTAAGGACGCATCGATCTGGTATCGGCGGCCCAGGACAATCTGAACCAACCGACCATCTTCGGCGCGCGTCTTTATAACCAATTCGCTTCGGCCGCCGTCCAGCGGTGCAACCATTTGCGCAAGCTGCGATAACGCGACCTCAGCTGTTACGTCCAACTGCATCTTCAGCCGCGATAAGCTCGTCAGGCTGCTCATTGGCTTAACGCTTTTTACGGAAAAATTTGGAGCTTCATCCCCTGGCCGCATATCCATTTCGCAATGGAGCAAAAGGCATTCCGCATCCTTCGCCCATTCGGCCAGCTGCATTCCAACAGCTTCGTCAAAGCAGCGTACCGAAAACTGGCCACTATTGTCAGAAAAATCCGCAATCATGAAGCGCTTGCCTTTGCGCGATTCGCGCCAACGAACTCCCTCAATAAGCGCTGACATGGTAGCTGCCCTCCGAACGCCCTCTGGTATTGGACCGCTTTCGAGCCAAACAGAATAGGACTTTGCACCATGGCTGATGGCAAGCGCGTCATATTGCGAGCAAGGATGTGCAGAAAAGTAGAAGCCGAACGCGTCCTTTTCCTGATTCATTTGCTCGGCAGGCGCCCAATATAGGCTGCTATCAATCCGAAGCGCAGCCATGTCTGACCCGCCCTCGCCAAATAGACCACCCTGCCCACTTTCGCGCGAATCCCGCGCCGACTGTGCCGCAGCCAACAGCGTTTCTGCCGCTCCATGGGCGGAAGCGCGGTTTGGCTCTAACGCATCGAAGGCACCTGCTGCTGCCAGATTTTCAAGACTGCGGCGGTTGATTTGGCTGGGGTCTGCGCGGTTGGCAAAGTCATCAAGGCTTTTGAACAGCCCAGATGACACGCGCTCCGTGACCAAAATCTCCATGGCCCGTTCGCCAACATTTTTAATGCCGCCCAGTGCGTAGCGCACGGCATGCTCACCATGCGCGTTCGTTTCAACGATAAACTCGGCCTCGCTTCGGTTGATGTCAGGCGGTAAACAAATAACGTCAAGCCGTCGCATATCGTCCATGAAAATCGCCAACTTGTCGGTTTGGTGCATGTCAAAGCACATCGATGCAGCATAAAATTCTTCAGGATGATGCGTCTTCAACCAAGCGGTTTGATAAGCGAGCACAGCATATGCGGCGGCGTGACTTTTGTTAAAACCATAGCCAGCAAATTTGTCGATTAAATCGAACAGTTCGTTCGCGCGGTTGGGTGTAATCGCGTGGGTGGCGCAACCGCTGACAAAACGTTCGCGTTGCGCATCCATTTCGGCCTGAATTTTCTTACCCATCGCACGGCGAAGCAAATCCGCTTCCCCAAGGCTGTAGCCTGCAAGAATCTGCGCGGCTTGCATGACCTGTTCTTGGTAGACGAAAATACCATAGGTCTCGTTTAACACCGGTTCCAACAACGGATGCGGATACTCAATACTCTCCT
>NZ_JBIKPH010000081.1:0-10597 GCF_044357595.1 Sphingorhabdus sp.
TAATCAGCTTTGGTTGCGGAAGCTTTATTGCGGGGATTTCAGATTGTGTATGCATGGAAATTCACCTTAATCATCGGGTTGATGGAGCAAGGAGATCGGCTCTGCCATGGCCACATAGCGTGCGGGCACAGCCTTTTGTGCACGCAATACGGCGCGATCTCGAACGTAGGGATGTTGAGGCTCAGCCTCGGTTTTGGGGCTCTACCCCGGCTTTGCGGCTCCACCGCGAATTGGGTCAGGCTCTGCCGTTTCCAACTCATCCATTTTTTGATGAACAAGCGAACAATACAGGAACAAGTCTAAGCGCGCAAGAGTGATATGATAATAAAATCCCTAATGCCTGGCTTCACCACCCTGATCCGCGTTCTGAATTCCCTGATGTTGTGCGTTAATTCCCTGTTAGGTTATTTAGGGAATTTCCGTATCAAACATCCGGATAACTGCGGCTTTGCGAGCCGACCGGAATACAGGCAGGATCGTATTTTGGATATTTTCCCTGCAAATTCCCGTGAAACAGGGAATATCATACCTGAGACCACATGGAGCAGGACTGCGTGCTGCGCCAATTGCGAACATTTTGCTGCGACGACGCGCATGCAAACCACGGTAGCGTTTTGTTTCCGGCAAGCACATAGCAACCATCGGACCAGGTTACGCTGCGTGATCGGCTTACCCTACTTGATTTCCGGAATGCCGCACGAAACCAAAAAACGCATATGTTTCGTCATAAAACGCTGGCGGTCGAGTGGGGTCCTTTGCATCGCTGTGAAGCACGAACACGATCAGCGGCTGCAAATGGGCCGGGAGCGGACCGGCCGGTCTAGAGCACCGGGGGGGGGTAAAGCTGACATTCGGGTGAGCCAATGACTGTGCCCCTCGACAAATCGGGCATTCGAGGAAAATCCAGAAGTCTCTGGAATCTGCCGGCTATCCATCCACTGTGCCAGACACCGCCATCCCTTTGACAATACCCGATAACGAGTCCAACTTGGATTAGTCGGCGAGGTTGCCAGACATTTTCACAAGCAGGGTTTTGATCGTGGCAAACTCCGTTGCGGAAATCCCGGACAGTAGTTGGGTGTATATCGTGTCGGCCTCCAACCTGAGCGATGGAAGTAACTCAATAGCCTTGGGAAGCAGGTGCAGGTTCCAGACCCGGCGATTCCCTTCGATGGAGCGTCGCTCGACAAAATGAGCCTTTTCTAATTGATCGATCACATGACCCACGCTCGCGCGTTCCAGGTCGAGGTATTTTGCAAGTTCGGTCTGAGTGAGTCCCGGCGTGCGAAAAATATATGCAAGGGCACGCCACTGGGTCCGAGACAGGCCGAATTTTGCCGTGGACGCATCAAACAGCTTGCGAAGTTTGCGGGGAACTTCCTCGACGAGAAAGACGATCTCGTCGGTTTCTGTCATGTAGCTGTCATGGTTGATTTCGTCACGCATCGGGCAGGGTCTTACCCGACGGGCAGAGGATTGAAAAGACTTTACTGTAAGATGTATTACAGTAAGCTATCATCATGGCAAAAGAATCTATCAAACTGGCAGGTCAATCCGGCCTTGCCATTGCCGCTAGTGTCGAAGGCGCAAGCGATGGAATGCCGGTCATTCTCGCGCATGGCGGTGGACAAACACATCGTGCATGGAAGAGGGTTTCTACACTCCTCGCAAGTCATGGCTTTCACGCGATCGCATTGGACCTGCGAGGCCACGGGAACAGCGAATGGGCCAAAGACGGGGCCTATGACATTGCCGATTTTGCTGGCGATCTTATCGCCATCGCGACCCGATTGGAGCGCAAACCAGCGCTGATAGGTGCATCGCTTGGCGGTCTTGCCGGGATCATGGCCGAAGGGCATCTCGCACCGGGCAGTTTCGCTTCGGTGACCCTGGTCGATATTACCCCGCAGATGGAGGCGACGGGGGTTGCGAGGGTTGTCGGCTTCATGGCAGCCCATGCTCAAGATGGCTTCGCTTCTCCGAATGAGGCCGCGCAAATCATCTCCGAATATCTGCCGCATCGGCCAAGCCGTAAAGCATCGTCAGGTCTAGCGAACTACCTCCACAAAAAATCGGATGGCCGCTTTTATTGGCATTGGGACCCCTCGTTTATCGAGGGCGTAACGCGCCGCCATATGCAGAGCGATGGTGCGGTCGAAAATGGGCGGAGCGAGCTTAGCCTTGCAGCAAGCCGACTTTCGCTTCCGGTGCATCTGGTCAGAGGCGGTTCGAGCGATCTTGTCTCGCCTGAAGCCGTTGAACACTTCCGAAAACTGGTCCCGCATGCCGCTTACAGCGACATTGCGGGTGCTACGCACATGGTCGTCGGAGATCAGAACGACGAGTTTGGCGCGGCGATTGTCGATTTCCTGATCGGCACGCACGCGGGGAATGTCTCAAGGTGACGGATAATCCCGACAGACCCGAATTGGCTGAATTGCGCAAAATGCTCCATATCGCGCCGTTTCACCGCTGGCTCGGACTGGATGTTGTTGATTTGACCGAGCGCGAGTTGATCCTTGAAATGCCTTGGCGAGAAGAAATAATATCCAATCCAATGGTTCAAGCGGTGCACGGCGGCATCCTGTCAGCCTTGATCGATCTGACCGGCCTTTACGCTATCAATGCGTTCGGCGGGACAGCGCGCGCGACCTCCGACCTGCACGTCGATTTTCACCGCCCTGCAACCCCCGGTTCAATGCGCGCGATTGGCCGAGTGGTCAAATTGGGCAAGCAGTTGAGTGTTGCGGAAACCAGAATTGAGGACTCGGCACAAAGACTGGTCGCCAGTGGCAGGGCGGCATATGTCGGTTGACCTTCGGCCATTCCCGATGTTTGCGATATTCCTCGCGTTGGCAGGTTGTGTTCCTGTCCCTGAAATGGGCGTCAAGCCGGTCATCCGGAGCTCTGAGGCCAGCGACGCGGCCCAGACTCTTGCCGCACGCGGGAACATTGGATGGCCCCCCGACCAATGGTGGCGATTGGCGGGCGATCCACAGCTTACGTTGTTGATCGAGGAAGGACTTGTAAACTCACCACAAGTTGCAACTGCCGGGGCCAGGATCAGGCGAGCCGAGGCTGAGGTCCAGCGTGTCGGTGCATCCCGACTCCCGATTATCGGAACCGAGGCGGAAGCAGGTATCCGCCGCCAGAGCGGCAACAATGGCATTCCCGCAGAGTTCCTTCCGGGTGGCTGGCGAGACTACGGCCAGACCTCGCTGACTTTTGGTTTCGATCTCGACCTTTGGGGACGCAATCGCGCGGCCCATGCAGCCGCGATCTCGGAAGCGCGCGCAGCGGTTGTCGATGCGGCGCAAGCGCGGCTCGTCCTCTCTGTTGCGATTACGGCAGCGTATGCGGAACTCGGCAGGCACTACCGGGAACGCGATAACGCCGAAGCGGTGCTGGGTAACCGCCGGGCGATGCGAGATCTGATTGCTCTGCGCGAACGCAACGGGCTGGACAATCGCATCGGCCTGCGCCGGGCCGAGGCGGATGTTGCAAACGCCGAACAGGAACTTGCGGCCGTCGATGAAAGCATCGGATTGCGCCGAAACCAATTGGCCGCGCTGGTGGGATCGGGGCCTGATCGGGGCCGGTCGATCTCGCGCTCGCCTCTTTCTCCCTCGACGCCAGCGGGCGTTCCGGCTGGACTGACAACGGACCTGCTCGGACGACGTCCGGATATTGTCGCGGCGCGCGAACGAGTCGAAGCCGCTGCAAGCCGGATCAAGGTCGCGCGCGCCGGATTTTTTCCGTCGGTCAGCCTCAGGGCGCTCGTTGGATTACAGGCAATCGGCCTTGGCAATCTCGTCGATTCGGGATCGGTCTTTGGAACAGCCGGTCCAGCCATCAGCCTTCCAATTTTTCAAGGAGGTGCACTCAAGGCGCAATATGGCCGGGCCAATGCCGAATATGCAGAAGCTGTAGCCAGCTATAACCAAATGGTCATTTCCGCTTATCAGCAGGTAGCCGATGCGGTGACGCAGCGCGATGCGGCTGATAAACGACTGGCAGCAGCGCGCTCCGCTTTGATCTCAAGCGAGGAGGCCACCGGACTTGTCCGCAACCGATTTGCGGCAGGCTTGGCGAGCCAACTGGACGTGCTGGCCAGTGAAAGTGCGGTTCACAACCTACGGCGCGCCGTAGTTGGCCTCGAAACCTACGAACGCGGCGCGACCCTGGCCCTGATCAGGGCGCTCGGAGGCGGATTCGTGACTGCATTTCAACCTTCAACGGAATTGATAACACCATGACAGAAGCACTGCCTGAAACTCCTGCGGTTGACCCGGCCTTGTCCGAGTCCCGTAAGGTTACGCGCAAGCGATGGCTTACGCGGCTGGCAGCGGTCTTGGTGGTAATCGGGCTCGCCTGGGGCATCTGGTATCTGTTGGTCGCCCGGAATTTCGTCAGCACTGACAATGCCTATGTCAACGCGCAGATGGCACAGATTACCCCGCTGGTCGCGGGGTCTGCAAGCGAACTGCTGGTGCGCGATACCCAGCAGGTCAAGGCCGGGGATGTGCTCGTACGGTTGGACCAGGCTGACGCACGAATTGCCTTAGCACAGGCCGAAGCCGATCTGGCGGCGACACGTCGAGGTTTCCGCCAGACGGTTGCGAACAATATTGCATTGGCTGCCAAGGTCGACGGGTCAGGTGACGCCATGGTTCAGGCGCAGGCACGATTGCGCGCAGCTCGCGCCGAACACGACAAAGCCCGCATTGACTTGCAGCGTAGGGAAAGCGTTGCTGCGAGCGGCGCGATTTCCGGTGAGGAACTTACCCAGGCGCGCAGCGCCTATGCCACATCCCGTGCGGCGCTCGATGCAGCACAAGGTTCGATAGGCGAGTTCAGTTCGTCACGGCGTGCCGCGCAAGGTCAACTTGCGGCAAATTCCGCCTTGGTAAGCGGTTTGACCGAAGACACTGACCCCGCCGTTCTCGCGGCAAAGGCGCGTCGAGATGCTGCACAGCTCAATCTGGACCGGACAGAAATTCGCGCACCCATCGACGGTGTGGTCAGCAGACTTCAGGTCCAGATCGGGCAACGCCTTAATCCCGGACAGACCATCATGACGATTGTGCCGCTGGCCAATGTTCATGTCGAAGCCAATTTCAAGGAGAACCAGTTGCAGCGTGTGCGGATTGGCATGCCTGCGACGTTGACGGCAGACCTTTACGGGTCGAGCGTGACCTATCGCGGCGAGGTGGTTGGCTTTTCCGGCGGCACCGGATCGTCGATGGCCGTGATTCCAGCTCAGAACGCAACCGGCAACTGGATTAAGGTCATCCAGCGATTGCCGGTGCGGATCGAACTCGATCCCGCCGAACTGAAGCGGCATCCCTTACGGGTCGGTCTGTCGATGGAAGTCGAAATTGACGTGTCGGGCGGCTGAGCGCGATGACTGCCGCAACACAGGGTTTGAAGGGCATTCCGCCTTCGCTCAGGCTTATTGCCGGGCTCACCTTGGCATTTGCAAACTTCATGGTGATCCTTGACCTGACGATTGCCAATGTTTCGATCCCCCATATCGCCGCCAGCCTCGGTGTTTCACTGGAACAGGGCGCATGGGTCATCACGTCCTACGCGATTGCCGAGGCAATCTGCGTGCCTTTGACCGGATGGATCGCGTTACGATTCGGATCGGTGCGGACCTTCTTGTTCAGTATGGTGGGCTTCGGTGTTTTCTCGATGCTCTGCGGGCTTTCGGTTTCAATAGAGATGCTCGTCATCTGTCGCATCGGCCAAGGCATTTTCGGCGCATTTCTGATGCCCATGTCGCAAACCTTGTTGCTGCGGGTGTTCCCCCCAGAGCAACAGAACCTTGGGATGGGTATGTGGGCGATGACGCTGCTCCTGGGTCCGGCGCTAGGGCCGATCATTGGCGGCTGGCTCACCGACAACTGGTCCTGGCATTGGATATTCCTCATCAACGTGCCGATTGCGGTGATAGCGACCTTAGGCTCTGCCGTTCTTTTGCGCCCGATTGAAACGGAGCGTCAGTCATTGCCGATTGACTATGTCGGGTTGATATTGCTGGTGATCTGGGTTGGTTGCCTTCAGATCATTTTGGACATTGGCCGCAACCACGACTGGTTCAGCGATCCGCTGATCGTTGCCTTGGCAGTCACCTCGGCCATCGCCTTGCTGATATTTGTTATCTGGGAACTCACCGATGACAATCCCATGGTCGATCTGCGCGTCTTGCGAAACCGGGGGTTAAGTATCAGTCTGGTCGTCCTCGCCATTAGTTTCGGAGGATATTTTGCTGGCTTCGTGATCGTCCCGCAATGGCAACAGGCCTGGCTGGGGTTCACTGCGACACAGGCTGGTTATTCGTCCTCATTTTCAGCGATCGGAGCGCTACTGACTGCGCCGATTGTTGTGCTATTGATGCCGCGCTTTGACCCCCGCCTCTTGGTTTCGGCGGGAATTGTTTGGTTGGCTGTCATCGGGCTGATGCGCACGTTCTGGACCACAGACAGCGATTTCTGGACACTCAGTTTGCCACAGTTCGTAATGGGACTGGGAATGACACTCATGATGCTGCCGATAATGACTCTGACGCTGAACGCCGTTGAAGAGCATGAGGTCGCTTCTGCAGCAGGTCTGCAAAGTTTCATGCGCACGATCGCAACGGCATTTGCCACTTCAATCTCGCTGACCTACTGGGGCGACACGCAACGCGCGACCCGCAATGATATCGTCGCCGTATTAGAGCCAGGTGCGGCAGAGGGTTCGATTTCCGGGCTTGGTTTCTCTCCCGAAGCGACTCTTCAAATGCTCAGCAACATGGTCGAGGTAGAGGCTACGACACTGTCTGTGATCCATGTGTTCTGGACAACATCCACAATCCTGCTCGTCGCTGCAGCCCTCATCTGGCTAGCGCCACGCCCCAAGCGGCAAGGCGGCATGTCGATCGGGCATTGATCCGGTCATGGCACGCATTGCCTCACTTGATGTCCGCTTTTGAGAAATTGGAAGTGACGCATTAATGACCGGCATTGGGCGCAAAGCAGCCGCGTTTTAAAGAACCGAACGGTCGGCCCAATGCGCATGGGTACCGCTGCTGATTTTATGTGGGAGGGCAATCCGGCAAACAGGGCCTTCCTCAAACCGCTTGCAGTCAATCAAGATACATTCGGATGTCCCACGATTTTCGTCGGTGACAAAACTGACGAGATAGCCGTCATCTTCGTCCACTGCACCAACGCGCGGGGCAAAGGGTGCCTCACTGCCATAAACGCCCTCTGGAAGCTGAAGGGACCATGAATTCCCTGTCAGCATGTCGTGCTTAACAAAGCCGTTGAACAGGAACCAGCCGGGCTTAGACGTCGTGCTATAGGCATATCGATAAGGCTGCCCCAGATAGCTTTGGTTCATCATTCCGAATTCGAGGATCCGGTCATCCAACCGCTCTTCGCGCGTCGTTCCGTCGGCAAGGTTAAACCGCCAGCGGTGCAGCTTGGGCTTGAAGCTATGTTCGTCGACATAGGCCATCATATGGCCATAGCCTCCGGCGTTATCGAGCGGCGGTGGATAGGGGTCTTCTTCGAAATAGCCGTCGAGCACGACCTCATCGCGCTCTTCATAGGCGTTGATGAAGTGGAGGACAAAAGTTGGGTCAGCCTCAAACCAGCGGATGTCTTCTGGTTGGCCAAACCGCGGAACAAGCGCGAAACGCGATGGTAGCCCTTCATGCAACCGCGTGACATGCACGTTGCGCTTAAGCAGTTCTTCATCCCAAAATAGCGGGAAGTCGCATAAAATGGACCAATTCTGCGTAAACATCATGTCATGCGGCAGGCGTGGTCCCGGAAGCGGAATGGGCACATAATGGACAAGCTGGCCGCTGCGATCTACCACCCCGTAATGCATATAGGGCGCATGCTTTGAATAGTTGAAGAACAATAATTCGCCAGTGCGTTGATCGACCTTCGGATGGGCGGAAATGCCGTCGAGTGGCACCCAAGACGCAACGCCCTGTTGCGCCAAGGTTTCGGGGTCAAGGACATAGCCTTCGCCGCATTGGTAGAATGTCGACACAGCTTTGCCGCCATGGACGATAATATCGGTGCTAGATGAATCCTTAAGACTTCCATGCGCGCCAAAGCCAGGGCGCAGCGACATAGACGCTTTATCCATGAGGCCACCCCATAGAGACCCTTCCCCCTCCTGCTCCGCCTGAAAACAACGGGTGCGGACAAAGCGGTTGCGATAGTTCGCCTTGCCACCCTTAAAATCGATCTGGTGGATCATGCCATCGCCGTCAAAAGGGTGGTAGCGCCCTAGCGGTTGGTGCAACTGGTTCTCCGTATTGCGCAAATACACGCCGTCAATATCGTCCGGAATGCGGCCCTCAATCACATCAAGGTCGGTCGCGGTGACTTCCTCATGCTGCGGCGTCCATGCGCCATTGAGATAAGGGTGGTTGCTCGGCTGCAGCGTTGCCTTTACCGGCGGCAATTTTTCGATCTGCATTTCGCTCTCCTCTAGGCGCTCAGCCTATGTCGAAAATCACCCCTTGTGCAAGTGGCAGATTATTCGAGTAATTTATCGTGTTCGTGGCGCGGCGCATATAGGCCTTCCAAGCATCGGAACCAGACTCCCGGCCACCGCCGGTTTCCTTCTCCCCACCAAATGCACCTCCAATTTCTGCGCCCGACGTGCCGATGTTGACATTGGCAATGCCGCAATCGCTACCTTCGGCAGACAGGAACCGCTCACACTCGCGGATGTCGGTGGAGAAAATCGATGACGACAAACCTGCCCCAACGCTATTTTGAAGGGCGATGGCGTCGGCCAAATCATGATAGCGGAAGATATACAGGATAGGCGCGAAGGTCTCCCTTAAGACAGGGCCGACATGGGCGGGCATTTCGGCAATTGCCGGACGCACATATACGCCATCCAACGTAATGCGTTCGCCGCCAGTGATGGTTCCGCCCAATGCCTTTGCCTCGCTTAGCGCGATCTGCATGCTTATATACGCCTGTTCATCAATCAGCGGCCCCGCCAAATTGCTGCTGTCGAGCGGGTCGCCCACCGCCATTGAACCACTCGCCGATTTCAGCGCGCCGACGAAGCTATCGTAAATCGCGTCTTGCACGAAAAGGCGGCGGAGGCTGGTGCATCTTTGACCGCTCGTTCCAAACGCCGAAAACAGCACTCCACGCAGCGCCAGCGCAAGGTCCGCCTTGTCACTGATAATCGCTGCATTGTTCCCGCCAAGCTCAAGGATAGTCTTGGCAAAGCGTGCTGCAGCCGCTTGTCCGACCTTTCGGCCCATGTCCGTGCTCCCGGTTGCGGAAATCAATGCAATGCGCGGGTCGGCAACCAAGGCTGCACCGGTGTCACGGCCACCGTGCAAGACTTGCGACAAATTTAAAGGCGCATCACCAAATGCAGCTACGGCCTGTTCGAAAATAGCTTGTACCGCAATGGCGGTTAATGGCGTTTTTTCGGATGGCTTCCAAATGACGCTGTTGCCGCAGACCAATGCCAGCGCGGCATTCCATGCCCATACCGCGACGGGAAAGTTGAACGCGGAGATGATGAGCACCGGGCCCAAAGGATGCCACTGTTCCATCATCCTGTGGCCGGGCCGCTCGCTAGCGATTGTCAGGCCATGCAGTTGCCGGGATAGGCCAACAGCGAAATCGCAAAGATCGATCATCTCCTGAACTTCGCCAAGCCCTTCGGAAAGCGGCTTTCCGCAAGCAATGGTAACAAGCCGCGCAAGATCATGCTTATGCGCGCGCAAGGCATTGCCGAACAACCTGACCAGTTCGCCTCGGCGCGGCGCCGGAACGCTGCGCCATTGGAGAAAGGCGATCTGCGATTGTGCGGCAGCAGCATCGATGTCGCCCGCATTTGCCGTTGCCACTGCCCCAATGCGACTGCCGTCAATCGGGCTGTGCACTTGAAGGTCGCCCGTTCCGAGGGAGCAGCCCAGCTTTTCGAGAAGAACTGCTATATTTTGCGCTAAATCCACCACTATCCCCAGCCTTTGCTCTGTATTCCCTTTGCGCATGGCAAGGCCTAAGGTTGTTAGCAAGGGTTGCTGTCTTGCCCGCGCGCTTATAAAGGCAAAAACAACGCAGGCGGCTATTCAGTTGGCCTTCCCAATGGAGATAAAAATGGCCGAACTGGCAGCATTCGATTGGTCTGACCCTTTTCGTCTTGAGGACCAACTGACCGAAGACGAACGCATGATCCGCGACTCCGCCCGCGCCTTTGCGCAAAGCGAGCTGCAACCGCGCGTGATCGATGCCTACCGGACTGAATGCGACGCGCCTGAACTGTTCCCCTTGATGGGCCAAACTGGTCTACTTGGCGCCACTATCCCTGAAGAATATGGCGGCGCTGGCGCGTCTTATGTCGCTTATGGCCTGATTGCGCGTGAAATTGAACGCGTCGATTCTGGCTATCGTTCGATGGCGTCGGTGCAGTCATCGCTGGTAATGCATCCTATCTACGCATTCGGTTCAGAGGAACAGCGCCGCAAATATTTGCCCGGTCTTGCCGCTGGCACGCTGATTGGCTGCTTTGGCCTGACCGAGCCTGATGCCGGGTCGGACCCTGCAGGCATGCG
>NZ_JBIKPH010000172.1:0-3980 GCF_044357595.1 Sphingorhabdus sp.
ATGGCGCGGAGCGGAGGTTGCAAACATCCTTCGCTTTGAAAAGGATTTCCCGGGCGCAAAGACGATTAAGCTTGAGCAGAATTATCGCAGTACACCGCATATTCTTGCCGCAGCATCAGGGCTGATTAATGCCAACAGCGCGCGGTTGGGCAAGACATTGTGGACTGAGCTGGACGATGGCGAAAAGGTTCGTATCATCGGCGTATGGGACGGCCCCGAAGAGGCCCGCCGCGTCGGTGAGGAAATCGAGGCTGTGCAGTATAAGGGCGAAACCCTCGACAGCATCGCCATCCTCGTGCGCGCGCAGCATCAGACGCGTGAATTTGAAGACCGCTTCATACAAATCGGCGTTAACTACCGGATAGTTGGTGGCTTTCGGTTTTACGAGCGCGCCGAAATTCGCGACGCCATCGCTTATTTGCGTATCGTCAATCAGCCTGCGGATGACCTTGCATTTGAACGGATCGTAAACGTGCCCAAGCGCGGCATTGGCGACAAGGCGGTGGAGAAAATCCACATTATTGCGCGCGCAGAACGTGCGCCATTGTCGGTAGCTGCGGCGCGTCTTGTTGGGACGGATGAACTTACGGGCAAGGCACGCAAGTCGTTGGCGGATCTGGTCGTCGATATTGCCCGCTGGCGTGATGAGGCCGCAACGATGTCGCCTGCCAATCTGACACGCCTGATATTGGATGAAAGCGGCTACACCGCCGTCTTGCAATCTGAACGCAGCGTTGAGGCATCGGGCCGCCTTGAAAACCTGAGCGAACTTGCCCGCGCGATGGAAGAATATGAAACTTTGGGCGAGTTTTTGGAGCATGTCAGCCTCGTCATGGATAATGACCGCGGCGACACGGGCGCAAGCGTAACGATCATGACCATTCACGCCGCCAAGGGCCTCGAATATGATAATGTCTTCTTAGTCGGATGGGAGGAAGGCATTTTCCCGTCGCAGCGCGCATTGGATGAAGGCGGCCTTGCCTCGTTGGAGGAAGAGCGCCGCCTCGCTTATGTCGCAATAACCCGCGCCAAACGCAAATGCACTATCATCCATGCCGCCAACCGCCGGATTTATGGCCAATGGACAAGCAGTATCCCGAGCCGCTTCATTGAAGAACTGCCGCTTGACCATATTGAGGCAGAACAGAGCATGACAGGTGGCGCATCATTATGGCGTGCAAACTGGAGCGAGCAATCCGACCCGTTCGCGCATTTGGCAGCCGCCAACCAAGGCCGGAGCAACGCGCGTGGCCCCGGTTGGCAAAGGGCCGCAACATCGGGAGGCTTCAACCCACGCCCCCAGCGCATTGCCGAAAACACCCGCAGCGCCGTCAGCCTTGGCAACGAGGGTCGAAGTGACCTCAGCATTGGTCTTCGCGTCTTCCATGAAAAATTCGGCTATGGCGCGATTGCGTTGATTGAGGGCAACAAGCTGGAGATCGACTTTGAGCAAGCCGGGCGCAAGCGCGTAATGGACAGCTTCGTGAGCTTAGGCTGACGGAACGTTCGCGCTTTGGAAGTGTTTCCTATGAAGATTTCATACCATAGGAGACGGCAACATGCCCATGATCGAAACCCGCGACGGCACGTGGCTTTATGTGAAGGATTGGGGCAAAGGCAATCCGGTTATCCTGATCCACGGTTGGCCGCTTTCCTCCGATAGCTGGGACCCAATAGCCGAGGCGCTCGCGAATGCAGGGCACCGCGTGATCTCTTACGACAGGCGCGGCTTTGGCCGGTCGGAACAGGCATGGGACGGCTATGATTATGACAGCCTGACGGATGACCTCGCTGACGTCATGAAGGCAACTGATGCTGCCGAAAATGTCACTTTAATTGGATTTTCCATGGGTGGCGGTGAAGTGGCGCGGTACATGTCGCGTTATGATGGCGCAGGCGTTGTCCGCGCGATATTGGTGTCCTCCGTGGTCCCTTATCTGTTGCAGGCAGAAGACAATCCCGGCGGCGTGCCGCAAGAGGCATTCGAACAGGTGACTCAGGACATGATCGCTGACCGGCCGGCATTCATGCGGACATTTCTACACGACTTTTTCGGTGTCGGTTGGCTGACAAGGCCGGTCAGCAGTGCAACTTTGGATTGGGCATGGAATATGACCATGCAAGCGGGGCTTCGTCCTACGCTAAAAGCGGCAGAGGCATTCTCATCGACGGATTTCCGCAAGGACCTGCCAGCGTTTAAGGTGCCGACTTTGATTATCCACGGCACGGCAGATTCGACTGTGCCCATCGATCCCACCGCACGCATGGCGGCTGCGCTGATTAAAGACGTCCGCCTTGTTGAATATACTGGCTCACCGCAAGGCATATTCGAAACCGACCGCGATCGGCTCATCTCCGACATGATGGCGTTTCTCAATGGTGAGGAACCAAGGTCGCAGGACCCTGAAAACTTCGTCATCAATCCCGCATTACCGATGGGTGGATACTAAATGACAGACATAATGCCCCTATTCGACCAGCGCCCTCTGATTGCGTTGTGGTCGTCGGTGATCCAGGCACGGATATCCAGCGGTACGGCGGGACTTAGAACGCGCGGTTGATTTACCACAGCCCGACTATCGTACCAGAAGATGCAGGCTGATGATCACCTAAAATGACAGTCATCTTTTTCATTGAATGCACGTCCCTGCATTGCGCTTGAGTGCGCAAGCCGATAGGCCTTAGGTCATGTCCGACAATACCCCAGAAATACATCCGCTTAAAATCGCCGACTTCCGCTTTTATTGGATGGCGCGTTTTATGGCGGTGCTTGCGACGATGGGGATGGTCGTTGTTATCGGTTATCAGGCCTATGACATTGCACGCAGCGATTATGGTATGTCTATTCGGGAGGCATCGCTACAGCTTGGTCTGCTTGGCTTTGTGCAGTTCGTGCCATTGGCACTGTTGACGCCTGTTGCAGGATGGGCCGCCGACCGCTGGGAACGCCGCACCGTAGCGCGGCTTGCCAACAGCATCGACATGCTGGTTGCGCTTGCTCTGGGTTGGTTCACCTATATCGACGGCATTACCCTACCCCTGCTGTTTTTATTTGCCACATTACATGGCGTAGCGCGTGTATTTGTCGGGCCATCGATGTCGGCAATTGGCCCAAATATCGTGCCGCCAGCATCGCTGCCCCGCGCGATTGCCCTAAGCTCCATCGCTTGGCAGATAGGATCGGTCATTGGCCCTGCGGCAGGCGGCTTAATGTTCGCGGCAAGCCCGTCGCTACCGTATTGGGCGTCGGCTGCGCTTATGCTTATGGCGTCCATTAGCCTCAGCTTGGTGCGGCCAGTATATCCGCCGCCAATGGAAAAAAAGATCCACCCGGTCCGCCAAATGGTCGACGGTATGCGCTACACATGGTCGGAACGCTTTTTGCTGGGCGCAATCACGCTTGACCTGTTTGCAGTATTGCTCGCAGGGGCAACCGCAATGCTCCCTGTCTATGCGCGCGACATATTGATGGTGGGGCCTGATGGCCTTGGACAGTTGCGGGCCGCACCAGCCGTTGGCGCTTCGGTCGTCGCTTTGATGCTTACCTTCCGGCCGCTCCGCCACAATGTTGGAGCCAAGATGCTCTGGGCAGTTGTGGTGTTCGGCCTTGCTACAATTGGCTTCGGCCTTAGCCACGAAATCGGCAACCATGTGTTTGGCGATGCGCGCATTGGTTTCCTCAACATGGGCGCTGGCATGGCTGTGGCTTTGGTAATGCTGGTAGTGCTTGGCGCGTCGGACATGTTATCTGTCTATGTCCGCTCATCCTTAGTGCAGTTGAATACCCCCGACGACATGCGCGGACGGGTCAGTTCGGTGTCCGGTCTCGCCATTTCCGCCTCCAACGAATTGGGTGAACTTCAATCAGGATTGGCCGCAGCCGTGCTTGGTCCTGTCGGCGCGGTTGTATTTGGCGGCTTCGGTGCCATATTTGTTACAGCCATTTGGGCGGGGCTGTTCCCCGAGCTTAAAAACGCCCG
>NZ_JBIKPH010000173.1:0-3978 GCF_044357595.1 Sphingorhabdus sp.
TTCGCGCGACTCAAAGACTGGCGGCGTATCCACACCCGCTATGACCGATGCGCACATACCTTCCTGTCCGCTATCACCATCGCCGCTATCTGCGCCTTCTGGATCAATTAATGAATCCTGAGCCTAATGTAATGTCATTATTATAAATTTAGTTCCATAGTAATCGCATCAGGATTGATGCAATCTGCATTTCTGTAGTAATTTTTGCGACGACCAATCGGCAGAAATCCAGAATTAAGGTAGAAATCATAAGCATTGTTACCGTCACGGACCTCTAAGAACAGTTTTGTTCGTCCTGCGCCGCGTGCGCGCTTAACCGTTTCTGACAATAGTATTTTTCCGATGCGTTGCCCCTGAAACTGCTGCATCACCCCAATCATTAATAGTTCTTCGTGGTCAAGAACCCAGCGGCCGAATGCAAAACCGCGGACACTTTCTTCAATTGTAGCAAGTAATAGCCGACAATCGGGTAGAACAAGTGTCGATAAAAGCTGCGCGGCAGTCCACGCTTCTCCAAAACGCGGATCGAATGCATCATTCATGACCGACATCACGGCCGAAATATTGCGCGCGTCGCCTTCAATGATTCGAATCATCAGGTTATCGCCAATGGCTTCGCGTCGGGCGCCCTGCCATAAATTGGGACCGGCGGCAGGCTGCTGCCCGTAGGAAGGTGCACCCAATGGTGCGCATCGGGCAGCAGGTCGAACCATCTCCCGTTCACGCGCTGCAGATTAATATCTCCAGCGACATTCAGCGCAGTGGCAAGCGATGACACTGCCTCAGGCAGAATGGAGCATACTGGCTCCATTGACTGCCCATCGGCAGCGAAAGCTTCAAAGAAATACTCACCATGGCCACCAGTCATAATCACGTCGACGGCCAAGGGTTCTGCCATTTGGGCACGGGCCATCGCGGCGATCAATGTCAGGCAGCCATAGCCTTGCACGTCGATATGCCACGCCAACCCTAGGGCCTTCGCCGCTGCAACGCCCACGCGAATGCCGGTAAAGCTTCCAGGCCCGACATTGACGAAGATTTGGTCCGCCTTGCCGCTATCTGGCAAAGCAGCGATGAGCGGGAGCAGGCGTTCCGCGTGGCCACGGCCAATGACTTCATGTTGTGCGGATACGAGATCATGGCCGTCGAATAAAGCGACTGAGCATGCCCGCGTCGCGGTATCTATAACCAATGTCCGCATAACGGTCCGCTGCCGCTTCGGGATCAGATAACGCTGTTGAAGCGGTCAAATGCAGGGCGGGGGCTGCGCTCAAAAATGCTTGCCTTATCGCCATAGCCCAAGGTGCAGATGAAATTTGACTTCACTTTTGTGCCTGCAAAAAATGCCTCGTCAACCGCCGCATTGTTGAAGCCCGACATTGCTCCGGTGTCGAGCCCAAGTGCACGCGCCGCAAGGATGAAATAGGCGCCTTGCAAGCTGCTATTGCGGAAGGCGGTTTTTTCAATCAGCGCATCATTACCAACAAACCAGCTGTGCGCATCTGTGTGCGGAAATAGCTCAGGCAGATTTTCATAAAATTCTAGGTCCATGCCAATGATGGCGGTCACTGGCGCTTGCAGAATTTTGTCACCATTGGCTGGCATACAGAGAGCGGCAAGTTTTTGCTTGGCAGCGTCACTACTGCACCAGATGATCCGAGCGGGCAGGCAATTGGCTGATGTAGGACCAAATTTCATGACATCCCAAATTTTCTCAAGTTGCTTTTGTGTTACTGGCCTATCCAAATAGCCATTATAGCTGCGCGCTTCACGAAAAAGCTGATCAAGAGCAGCATCGTTCAATGGTTCTGACATGATGTTAACTTTCTAAACGTGAAAAATTTAAGCTGCACGCACTTCGGTGACTTCCGGAACATAATGCTTAAGCAATTGTTCGATCCCGTTTTTCAGCGTGGCCGAGGATGATGGGCAACCCGCGCACGCGCCTTGCATCTGCAAGAATACTACGCCTTTTTGGAAACCGCGATAAATGATGTCGCCGCCGTCATTGGCCACCGCAGGGCGGACGCGGGTCTCGATCAATTCCTTGATTTGGAGCACTATGTCTGCATCTTCCGGATCATCAAGTGGATAGTCTGCGTCACCCGACGGCACCGAGAACCCTGCTGCCGCCGGCTTGAACAAGGGCATATTGGCGCTGAAATGGTCAAGCAATATGCCAAGCACATCTGGCTTTAGGCTTGCCCATTCGACGCCCGGCGCAGCCGTTACCGAAATGAACGAATGTCCGAAGAACACGCCCGTGACATCTCCAAGCGTAAACAGCGCCTCGGCAAGAGGCGAAGCTTCTGCCTCTTCAGGAGAGGCAAAGTCCCGTGTTCCGGTGTCCATGACCACAGTTCCAGGCAGGAATTTGATGGTCGAAGGGTTAGGGGTCAGTTCAGTTTCTATAAGCATTCTCCGCATGTGGTGCGGCGGACAGCAAAGTGCAAGCCAGAATGTCTTGACAGTGGCCAAGCCCAAGTTGACGTAACATACCATAAGGAGAACAAAAAAAATGAGTCAATCACACAAAACAGCGTGGATCACAGGTGCATCGTCGGGGATCGGTGAGGCACTTGCTAAGGCGTTTGTAGGCGGCGGTGGTCATGCGATATTGTCGGGACGCAACGTCGCCGAGTTGCAACGTGTTGCGGACGAAACTGGCGCGCCGGAGCGTTGTTTAGTCTTGCCATTCGACACTGTGGACTATGACGGATTGGCCGAAAAAGTGTCGAAGGCTATTGCGTTTCAAGGCAGTGTTGATGTGTTGGTCAACAATGCGGGCATATCGCAACGCTCGCCCGCTGTGGACACTGATTTGTCGGTGTACCAGCGCATTGTCGATGTCGATTTGCTCGCACCGATTGCGCTTACGCAGGCACTGCTGTCACACATGGTTTCGCGTGGCGCTGGCCAGATCGTTATGATCTCCAGCGTGGCCGGAAAGGCCGGCATTCCTATGCGCACGGCCTATTGTGCGGCAAAGCACGGCCTGATTGGCTATGCCGATGCCTTACGCAGCGAAGTGGCCGGGCAGGGGGTCAAGGTGCTCGTTGTGGCGCCGGGGTCCGTCAAAACCAACGTGTCGCGCAATGCACTGAACGCCGATGGCTCTATTCGTGGCATGAGCGACGCCGCGATTGAAAACGGCATTGACCCGCACGAGGTCGCCAGCCGCATCTGGGACGCTGCAGCCTATGGAAAACGCGAAATCGTCATCGCAGAAGGCATGGAGGCCAGCATTCCCGTTTTGCGCGCGCAGGATCCTGAAAAACTGTTCGACTTGGTCGAGGCGATGGTGGCCGACGGCTATGCCCAGAAGATTTCTGCGCAATAAAGCGGTGTATTGCTCAGGCGGTTGAGAATTAAGGCCCATGCATTATTTGGTGCATGGGCATTCCGACCCTAGATACGGCCCGCCCTTAATGCTGCGCCCGCCGCAAAGGGCGATAGTGCCGTTATTGCTAGCGACGTTGCGGCAAGCAACTGCATCGCATTTCGAGGATCTTCTGCCAAAGTGCCTGCGCCAAAGATAAGCAGGGGAATGGTGAGTGGCACAAGCAACAGCCCGCCAAGTGCGCTCGCACCGCTAAGGCCAGCGGTGAGTGCGGCAATCATCACTGAAAGCCCCGCCAATGAGGGTAAAGCGAGTGCGAGGCCAAGCAGTAAAGTGCCCAATTGCGCCTCAGGTAATCCAATCAGTGCCGAACCCACCACCGTTGCGAGAAGCAATGGCAGGGCAAAGGCGACAATCTGACCCGCGATTTTGGCCGTCGCGACAAGTTCATCGGACCACCCGCGCAGGGCCAATTGATCAAGCACCCCAGACTGCCGGTCAGGTAAAATCAGGCGCTCAATGGGCAGAAGCGTCGCCAACAGCGCCGCTATCCACAAGATACCGCCGCCCGTCCGCGCCAGCAGCGCCTTGTCCGGACCGGTGACAAAGGGAAAGAGCGTGGCCACTGCGAGATAGAA
>NZ_JBIKPH010000082.1:0-10569 GCF_044357595.1 Sphingorhabdus sp.
ACACGCTGACGGACATGATGCAGGATGGCATTGCCTTGCTGGATGCGCTTGGCATCGCAAAGGCGCATATTGCTGGCGCATCAATGGGTGGCATGATCGTGCAATTGATGGCGGCACATCATCCGGACCGGATATTGACGATGACGTCCATCATGTCCACCAGCGGGCGGGCGGGGCTTCCGGGACCACGCGCCGATATACGCAAGCGGCTGATGGCGCCGCGCCCGTCCAACCCGACGCGCGAACAGGCAGTACGCTTGGGCGCTGAGTCTCTTGAAACGATTTCCTACGCCGATAAGAAACGGCCCAATAGTGCGTTTTCGGATATGGCTGCGCGCGCGTTTGACCGAAGCTATTATCCCATCGGTATGAAGCGGCAGCTGCTGGCGATTATGGCCGACGGTAGCCGCGTGAGCCGCCTGAAAACCATCAATGTGCCGACCTTAGTATTGCATGGCGGCGCTGACCCGCTTGTCCCCAAAGAGGGAAGCGAAGACATCGCACGGCTCGTGCCCAATGCGCGTTTGGAGATTATCCCGGAAATGGCCCATGATTTGCCGCCGTCGCAAGTCGGACGCATAGTGGATCTGATTGCGGGGCATGCCAAAGCACAATAAATATATGGCGCGCCGCACAGTATATTGATTGCGCCGTACTGCGGGTTCGATAAAGACACCGCATGACAAACAATCAGCTATTGCTTGAAGCTATCGCGCTCAAAAAATGTGTCACTGCGGTGTACAATAATGTGGCGATGAAGCTGGCCCCGCATATTCTCTATTCCAAGCACAGTGCCTTGTTCGTGGATGCCGTGATACTGGAAAAAAATGGTGAGCTTCGCCGTGAGAAGAAGCTGGGTGCGTTTCATTTGTCGGGGCTGAACGACCTCCAGTTAACAGACCAGCCGTTTGCAATCGACGCCTTGTTCGAACCGGCTGCCGAAAAATATCAGGATGCGATGTTATTCGTGGTCGACGCGGACGCAGGATAGCACTTCCCCTCACGCCGCAGTCTTGGCATGAGGGCGCATGGATATTTCGGCATCTGCCATCATCTGCGCTGTCCGCAACCATGGTGAAACGGGTGCGATCGTGCTGGCGTTTACGGCGGAGTACGGCATGCTCGCTGGCTATGTGCAAGGCGCACGCGGGCGGCAGTTGCGGCCTGTCCTTATCCCCGGCAATGTCATCAAGGGCGAATGGCGCACGCGCATAGCGGGGCAATTGGCGCGCCTTACGCCCGAACCCTTACACAGCCGCGCGCATTTATTGGGCGAGCCGCTGGCGATTGCGGCAATTGACTGGGTCACGACCCTGACGGCGGCTACACTGGCGGAAGGCGTACCATATCCGCGGGTACACAGCGCTGTTGATGGATTGCTCTCAGCAATTGAGCTTGCCCCTGCGGCACGGGTGTGGGCGGGGGCTGTTGCCCAATATGAGACGCTGTTGCTCGCCGAGCTTGGCTATGCCGAGGACCATGACACCGACAGCGCGCCCGTGGCGATGATGGCGCAGACGCGCAAACGTTTGGTGGCGCATGTACTGGGCGACCGCCGCGCCGACGTGATGGCCGCGCGCGAACGCTTGGTGGAACGCTTGAAAAGGGCGGTTGCATAAGCCCGCTGCTGTTGGCAGGGGAGTGATAAAGTTCAGCATCTTACTTTCTACGTTTCAGAAGTAAGACCCTGAAACAAGTTCAGGGTGACGGAAAGGTCAGATCGAATGCTTATTGCCTTGTTACCCGGGGACGGAATTGGTCCGGAAGTCATTACCGAAGCACGGCGGGTGCTGGATGCGTTGCGCATAGATGGGTTGACGTTTGAAGAAGCGCTCGTCGGCGGTGCGGCGTATAAGGTGACGGGCCATCCTTTGCCTGCGGGTACGCTGGCCCTCGCCAAGCGCGCCGACGCGATTTTGTTTGGCGCCGTGGGTGACCCCGATTGCGACGCGCTGGAACGGCATTTGCGCCCTGAACAGGCGATCTTGGGCTTGCGTAAGGAATTGTCCTTGTTCGCCAACCTGCGCCCAGCCACTTTGTTTCCCGAGCTTGCCGACGCAAGTGCGCTTCGGCCGGAAGTTGCCACACAAATCGACATGATCATCATCCGCGAATTGAACGGCGACGTCTATTTTGGGGAAAAAGGCATGCGCAAAACCGCCGATGGCAAGCGGGAAGGCTATGACATCATGTCCTATAATGAGGATGAGGTGCGCCGCATCGCCCGTGTCGGTTTTGAAACCGCCATGGCGCGCGGCAAGAAACTCTGCTCGGTGGACAAGGCCAATGTGCTTGAGACGTCGCAATTGTGGCGCGATGTCGTGATCGAAACCCATGCCGAATATCCCGAAGTCGCGTTGAGCCATATGTATGTCGACAATTGCGCGATGCAGTTGGTGCGCAACCCTGGCCAGTTTGATGTCATCGTCACGGGCAATTTGTTCGGCGACATCTTGTCCGATCAGGCAAGCATGTGCGCTGGCTCCATCGGTATGTTACCCAGCGCGTCCTTGGATGCCGCGCAAAAGGGTCTGTATGAGCCTATTCACGGCAGCGCGCCCGATATTGCGGGGCAGGGCAAGGCCAACCCGCTCGCCACCATATTGTCCGCTGCGATGATGCTACGATACTCGCTTGGCCTAGCGGAGCATGCAGACCGTATCGAAGCTGCTGTGGCCAAGGCACTTGCCGCAGGCGCACGTTCCCCTGACCTTGGCGGTAGCCACTCAACCCGCGGAATGGGTGATGCCGTTCTTGCTGCCTTGACCTGAGCCCCCCACTCCACGAAAAGCGAACACATGAAGAAAACTACAGGCCAAAATCGCGAAATTACGAAGCATTGGCGTCCTGCCACCCAAGCGGTGCGTGGCGGCACATGGCGCAGCGAGCATGGCGAGACGTCTGAAGCGTTGTTCCTGTCGTCGGGCTTTGCCTATGACGACGCCGAAACCGTTGCGGCCCGCTTTGCGGGTGAACAAGACGGCATGACCTATTCGCGGTTGCAAAACCCGACTGTTCAGATGCTCGAAGAACGCATTGCGCTGATGGAAGGGGCCGAAGCCTGCCGCGCGCAAGCCACGGGCATGGCCGCCATGACAACGGCGTTATTGTGCCAGTTGCAAATGGGTGACCATGTTGTCGCCGCGCGCGCGGCCTTTGGCTCATGCCGTTGGCTGACCGACAATTTGCTTCCCAAATGGGGCATCAGTACGACCACGATAGACAGCCGCGACAATGATGCGTGGAAGGCGGCGGTTCAGCCGAATACGAAAGTGTTCTTCTTTGAAACGCCGGCCAACCCGACGATGGACATTGTCGACATGGCCTATGTCTGCGGACTGGCGAAGGAACACGGGATCACCACGGTGGTCGACAATGCCTTTGCCACCAGCGTGCTGCAGCGCCCGATGGACTTTGGCGCCGACGTTGTTGCCTATAGCGCGACGAAGTTGATGGACGGGCAGGGCCGCGTTCTGGCCGGCGCAGTGTGCGGCTCGCAACAATGGATCGATGACGTGCTTTTGCCGTTTCAACGCAACACGGGACCCAATTTATCGCCCTTCAACGCTTGGGTGGTGCATAAGGGGCTTGAGACGTTGGAACTACGCGCCATGCGGCAGTCGGAGAATGCGCTTAAGGTCGGCAAATTCCTTGAGGCGCGGGTGCCGCACATCATGCACCCCGGGCTTGAAAGCCATCCGCAACATACACTTGCGATGCAGCAGATGAAGGCATGCGGCCCGATATTTGCGTTTTCCGTGGATGGAGGCCGCAAGCAAGCGCATGCTTTGCTCAATGGGCTGCAATTGATCGACATCTCGAACAACATTGGCGATGCACGCAGCCTGATGTGCCACCCCGCGTCATCGACGCACCATGGCATGGGCCCCGAAGCCCGCGAAGCCATGGGCGTGGGCGAAGGCTTGATCCGCATCAATGTCGGGTTGGAAGACCCTGCAGATTTAATCGAAGACCTTGATCAGGCTTTGAAGGCAGCGGGTTTATGACCAGCATCCTAGATGCATTCTTTGCGATCAGCGCCACTACAGATGGCATTACCGTACGCGTATCGCCGAACTTTTTAGAGGAGCAATCCACGCCAGCCCAAGGGCGTTGGTTTTGGTCCTACCATATCCGCATCGAAAATGGCGGTGCAGAATCGGTGCAGTTGATGACACGGCACTGGCGGATTACCGATGGCCGCGGCACGATAAGCCATATTGATGGTGACGGCGTTGTTGGTGAACAGCCACTTCTTCTCCCTGGTGAAAGCCATGATTATGTCTCTGGCTGCCCGCTGCCGACACCCAGCGGCATGATGGAAGGGCAATATCGCTTCGTACGCGAAGACGGCACGACATTCCTTGCTGAGATTCCGCGCTTCACACTGGTGGCACCGGCCACGGCACGATGAGCATGCAGCGATGAAGCGCACGCATCTCCCCTTGAACGGTCTGCGCGTGCTGGATGCAGCGGCCCGCCATTTAAGCTTTACGAAGGCTGCGGACGAGCTTGCCGTGACGCCAGCAGCCGTAGGGCAACAGATACGCGCGCTTGAGGATATGTTGGGCGTTGTCCTGTTCCGCCGCACCCCCAAAGGGCTTGAACTCACAGACGAAGCCGCAAATGGCCTTGATGCCTTGCGCGCAGGGTTCCTTCAGTTCGAAGAATCTGTTCGCGCGATGCAGGCGGGGCAATCGTCCAATGCGCTTACCATCGCCGCGCCGCGTGATTTTACCGCCAAATGGCTGGCCAGCAGGCTCGCGATCTTTAGCAAGGCGAACCCCGACACGCGATTTACGTTGGTCGCTGCGGACGAAGATGTGGATTTTACCGAGGCCAATCTCGACCTCGCCATCCGCCTAACAACGGGCCCCGGCGAACATGAGGGCGTTAGGCTTGCGGCGGGCGCGTATGTCACCGTTGCCGCGCCAGAGGGCGGGGCAGAAACACCAATCAGCTGGCCCAATTGTCCCAACGTCGACGGGGTTGCTGCCTTGCGCCTCGCCGATGCCGGCCTTGCCATTGAGGCTGCGGCAATCGGCTTAGGCAAGGCGACCGTTCCGCTTCTGCTTGCCGAGGCCGATTTGGCGAGCGGCAAAGTCCGCGCCATCGACAATGCGCGGGAAAGCGATGAAGCTTACTGGCTACTCGCCCCCTTGCCGCAATGGCGGCAGAAAAAGGTGAAGGCGTTGGTTGAGGCATTGACGGGGTAAGAAACTACCTCCGTCTTAAGCGTCAATCGTGTCTTCATCCAGCTGCGCGGCGTTTTCTTGGATGAAGTTAAACCGGTGCTCCGGATTTTTGCCCATCAGGCGGTCGACCAGATCATTCACCATGGCGCGGCGTTCATATTCATGCGGCAAAGTGATGCGGATCAGCGATCGGGTCGCCGGATCCATCGTCGTTTCTTTCAACTGATTGGGGTTCATTTCGCCCAATCCCTTAAAGCGGCCAACATCGATCTTCTTGCCCTTAAACACAGTCGCTTCCAGCTCTGCGCGATGGGCGTCATCGGCGGCGTAAACGCTTTGGCTGCCATGCGTCAGACGGTACAGCGGTGGGCGGGCGAGGAACAGATGTCCAGCCTTCACAATTTCCGCCATCTCCTGAAAGAAGAATGTCATCAGCAAGGTTGCGATATGCGCGCCATCGACATCGGCGTCGGTCATGATGATGATGCGTTCATAGCGCAGATTGTCGGGGTTACAGTCCTTGCGTATGCCACAGCCAAGCGCGAGTTGGAGATCGGCGATTTCATTGTTCGCGCGGATCTTCTCGGCGGTGGCGGAAGCAACGTTCAGGATTTTACCCCGGATCGGCAAAATCGCCTGCGTCTTGCGGTTGCGCGCTTGCTTGGCGCTGCCGCCTGCGCTGTCGCCTTCGACGATGAACAATTCGGTGCCGGTGGGGTCATCTGATGCACAGTCGGTAAGCTTGCCGGGTAAGCGGACCTTGCGCCCTGAGGTCGCGGTTTTGCGCTTCACTTCGCGTTCCGCTTTCCGACGCAGGCGGTCGTCTACTTTCTCAAGAATGAAGCCCATCAACGCCTTGCCGCGTTCCATATTGCCGGCAAGATAATGGTCGAAATGGTCACGCACGGCGTTTTCGACAAGCCGCGTGGCTTCAGGCGAGGTCAGCCGGTCCTTGGTCTGGCTTTGGAATTGCGGGTTGCGGATGAACACCGACAGCATCAACTCGGCTTCGTTGAAGATATCTTCTGCTGAAATCTGCGCGGCCTTTTTCTGGCCAATCAATTCGCCAAAGGCGCGCAATCCCTTTGTAAGCGCAGCGCGCACGCCCGCTTCATGCGTACCGCCATCGGGCGTGGGAATGGTGTTGCAATACCAGCTATAGGCACCGTCCGAATATAAGGGCCATGAAATCGCCCATTCAACACGCCCTTGCGCGTCGGGAAAATCCTGCGTTCCGGCGAAGAATTCGGTTGTGGCACAGGCGCGGGTACCAAGCTGCTCGCGCAAATGGTCGGACAGACCGCCGGGGAATTGAAACACCGCTTCGGCAGGCACATCTGCGCTGGCCAGTTCCGCATCGCAGCGCCAGCGAATTTCCACGCCCGCAAATAAATAGGCTTTTGACCGCGCAAGGCGGAACAGGCGCGCAGGTTTAAACTTTGCGTCGGTACCAAAAATTTCGGGATCGGGGGTGAACGCAATCGTCGTACCGCGCCGGTTGGGGGTCGGGCCGAGCTCCTCCAGCTTGCCCACCGGATGCCCTTGGGCAAAGCGTTGGCGATATAATTGCTTGTTGCGTGCCACTTCAACCAAAGTGTCGATCGACAAGGCATTGACAACCGACACACCAACGCCGTGCAAACCACCTGACGTCGCATAGGCCTTGTCCGTGAACTTCCCGCCGGAGTGCAATGTGGTCAATATGACCTCAAGCGCCGATTTATCGGGGAATTTGGGATGCGGGTCGACGGGAATACCGCGCCCATTGTCGGTGATGGTCAGGCGGTTGCCAACGCCCAAATGCACTTCGATACGGCTGGCATGGCCGGCCACAGCCTCATCCATCGAGTTGTCGAGTACTTCTGAGGCAAGGTGATGCAATGCTCTTTCGTCGATGCCGCCAATATACATTCCGGGACGACGGCGAACCGGCTCAAGTCCCTCCAGCACTTCAATCGCTGAAGCGGTATAATCATTGGATGCGGCGGTTGCGGCTGCGCTCCCGCCAAACAGGTCATCGGTCATAGATATGCTATAGGCGCGGGAGAGTCGGCCGCGCAACAGCCGAACGATACTCGGCTGTGGAAATAAACCGGATCAGCGTCTTTCCGGGGGCATGGACATAATGGCAAAATTGCCACTCGCCTGCGCAATCAACTTGTCATTCTGTGTGATTTGGGCCGTTAGATGGGCGACCGTTCGGCCCTTGTTATCCAAAACGGTTTGGCACAGCAACTGGCCCTCCACGACTGGCCGGAAATAGCTAATCGAGATATCAACCGTAGCGCAGGCATATCCGGCATCAAGCGTTGAATAGAGCGCCGCGCCCATGCCAGTGTCCGCCATCGCGTAAATGACAGCGCCATGCACAACGCCGTGCGGATTGAAATGTCGGCCATCAACCGGCAGCAGAAGCGTGCTGCTACCGTCGCCTTGTTGTTCTACAGTCAACCCGATGAGATCAGCAAATGGATGATCCACGCTTTATCTCGCCGCTGTCTTAACGAACCCGTGGACCGCCAAATGGCATGGGGGGTGGAGGACGACGCACACCGCGCGGAAGTTGCGCCTGATAGGCACGGCCGCAATGTTCGACGCAATAGGGAAAGCCAGGGTTCACAGGCACACCGCAGAAATGGAAATCCGCCTCACCGGGGTGGCCAAGTGGCCAGCGGCAAATACGCTCGTTCAAATCGAGCAAGGAGGTTTTATCCGCCATTTCGGGACTTGGCTTAGCAGGCACAAGACGGCGTGGCGGGGCAGGCGGGATGGGTGCCTGCTGATCGCCGGGGCCCTGACGCATGAAACCGCCGGGTCCGATCGACACGATGCGTGGTGACGACGAAACGCGCGGTGCGGGCGCTTCTGCGGCATCGTCATCCGCACGTACGGGCGCAACTGGTTCCGCAACCGGCGCTGCTGGGCGGGGACGGGCAGGTGCTGCAGCGGCAGGCGCTTTGGCTGGAGCCGCGGCAGGCGCAGCCTTTTTAGGCGCAGCTTTCTTGTCAGCATCATTGGCCTTAACAGGCGAAGGGCGGGATTTCAGGCCCAAGCGATGTGCCTTGCCGATGACTGCGTTGCGGCTCACGCCACCAAGTTCCTCTGCAATCTGGCTCGCGGTCAGGCCTTTGTCCCAAAGCGCCTTTAATTGATCAATCCGCTCGTCGGTCCAGGACATAAATTCGATTCCAATAGCTAGTTGTATATGCCGCGCATGCGGCGCAATTGCGCCTTGCGGTTATCGCTGCAAGCCGATAGTCGATTGCGCCATGACTATCCACCATAAAAGCGCTCCTGGCCAAGATAGGGATGCACACCCTGTTGTGCAACTGCCTGATGGCGAACGCCATATCCGGAATGTAAACTGGATCGGGTTGCAAACCTTATATATGAAAGAGGTACGCCGCTTTTTTAAGGTGCAACTGCAAACCGTATGGGCACCTGCCATCACGACGTTGCTCTACCTCATCATTTTTACGGTCGCGCTTGGCAAGGTTAAGCCAACGGTGTTGGGTGTTTCTTTTGCGGATTTCATTGCGCCGGGCCTGATCATTATGGGCATGATGCAAAACGCCTTTGCCAATTCCAGCTTTTCGTTGCTTGTGGGCAAGGTTCAGGGGACGATTGTCGATTATCTGATGCCGCCTTTGTCTAATGCAGAAGTACTGGCGGGGCTTGTCGGGGCGTCCGTGACGCGGGCGTTTCTGGTAGGGGCGACTATCTGGCTCGCCATGGCAATCTGGCCAGGCGTCAATGTAACACCTGCGCATTTTTGGGCGGTGTTGTGGTTTGGTTTGATGGGGTCGACGATGCTGGCGCTGATTGGCGTCCTGACGTCCATCTGGGCGGAGAAGTTTGACCATGCCGCCGCGGTAAGCAATTTCGTCGTTGCTCCAGCAGCGCTTTTGTCCGGTACCTTCTACTCGGTCGACAAGCTTTCGCCGACCTTTCAAGCGATCAGCCACGCTAATCCGTTTTTCTACGCCATATCGGGTTTTCGTTATGGCTTCATCGGCAGTGCGGACAGCCCCGTTGTGTTGGGTGCGCTTTTGCTAATGGCGTTAAACATCATGCTTGGGCTGATCTGTTATTTCCTCCTCCGTTCAGGATGGAAATTGCGCGCTTAACTAAGGCTTGGGAACTAAATTCCGCACGTAGATGGTCGTAATCTCCGGAAAGGGGAAAACGATGACAGTGATGGCAGAGGCCAAGCTGGAGCTCCGAAGCGTCCACCTGCAAACCGCGTTAATGAAAGGCAACAGCGCCGAAATCATCGCGGCGCGTGAACTGCTTCGGCTGTCATTGGAGGAGATGCAAGGATCGGGATATTGGCGCGAGCACCCCGATCAACTCCAAATCCAGATGCGCCTCTATCGCATATCAGCAAAAATGATGTTCAACCCGCCGGCGTCCATGTCTGGGCCTGACAAAAAGGTCCAATACATCCCTTAACCACGAGATTGCCGGATTTGCCTTTGTAGACAATCGAGCGGTAGGTTTTTCCAGACTTCGGATCGTAAATCTGACCCTTATATTGTTCGCCATCGGCTTTGAAGCCAGTCAGGACATTCAGACCCAAAATTGTCCTGCTGCGTAATGCCTTATCGGGATTGTTAATGTCCTTTGCGCCCGGACCAGCAGGAGGATTAACCAAAAATTTCGCAAGCTTGCCGCACAATGCCGCGCCGCATTGGTAAATCTCAACTACGCCATCCTTGCTTTGCGTGATCCAGCGGCCGGATATCGGTGCCGCCGCCTGTGCAGGGATGGCTGTAACAATACATGCGGCAATCAAATATTTTTTCGCGAAATACATGGGGCTTCCTCTCATTTTACGGTCGACATAAACGGCTGTGGGGTAAGCCGCAATGCTTTTGCCTTTTGTGTGTGTCATGCTAATCGCGTTGATCATGAAAGACATTATCCTGTTTGACTATTGGCGTTCCTCGGCCAGCTATCGCGTGCGGATCGTACTGAACCTTAAAAATGTGCCCTATACGCGCGTGCCGACAAGCCTGTTGGACAATGAACAAAAGGCGCCCGATTATGTTGCACGCAACCCGCAAGGTTTCGTGCCCATGCTGTCGATTGACGGTCATGATCTGACGCAGAGCCTTGCCATCATCGATTATCTTGACGCCCATTATCCTGACCCCGCAATGGTGTCATCAAACCCGGCGGATCGGGCGAAAACTTTGGCGCAGGCGTTGATTATTGCCGCTGACACCCACCCCATCGATAATCTGCGTATCCTGCGCTATTTGAAGGAGCAGATGGGGCAATCGCAAGCGGCGGTGGACGCATGGTACCGGCACTGGATCATCGAAGGCTTTACTGCTTTGGAGGCTATGGCCCCCGAAGAGGGTCTATTCGG
>NZ_JBIKPH010000011.1:0-32413 GCF_044357595.1 Sphingorhabdus sp.
AAATTCAGGAAGTGTATCGTCTGCAGGGCGTGAAGATCAACGACAAGCACATCGAAACGATCGTTCGTCAGATGCTGCAAAAGGTTGAGATCACCTTCGGTGGCGACACAACCCTGCTTCCAGGTGAGCAAGTTGACCGCGAAGAAATGGACGCCATCAATGGGAAGCTGGGCAAAGGCCAGGCGCATGCGACCGGCAATCCTGTTCTGCTCGGCATCACAAAGGCATCTTTGCAGACGCGTTCGTTCATCTCGGCGGCGTCCTTCCAGGAAACCACACGCGTCCTCACGCAGGCCGCTGTGGAAGGTAAGAAGGACATTCTGACCGGGTTGAAGGAAAACGTCATCGTTGGCCGCCTGATCCCTGCGGGTACGGGTTCTGCCATGAACCGTATGCGGATTGCAGCAACCAGCCGCGACGTTGCACTTCGTGCCAGCTACAAGAAGCTGCAGGAAAGCCTGATTGCGCCAGAGACAGCGGTTGAAGAGCATGCTGCCGAACTGGCACAGGGTCCTGAAGCCGCCATTGGTGACGATGTGTTGGCAAAGGTCATCGCAGATGACCTGACCACTGAAGATGCAGCAATCGATGACGTGATCGAAATCGGCGAAGAAGAATAAGCGCCGTTTCACTAAAGTTAAAGCAAAGCCCGCTGGAAGCGATTCCGGCGGGCTTTTGCTGTATTATGCATATAAATCACTGGCCGAATCTTCCCGTGCAGAATATACGGCGACAGAAGCTAATTGAGGACGAGTCAGATGTTTGAGGCAGTACGGGCTTGGGTGAAGCAGCATCGCGTTTGGTCGGCCATCATCGTACTGATTTTGCTGCTCGTTCTGTACCGCGCATTGCGCCCTACCCCGCATGACTATGAATATGTCAGCGAGACTGTCACGCGCGGCGAAGTGTTACGCAAAGTGTCCGCCAGCGGCAAGGTCCGCGCGCTGAATACGATCAAGGTCGGTACTGAAGTCTCGGGTCAGATCACCAAGGTATATGTCGATTTCAATTCGCCCGTGAAAGCAGGGCAAATCCTTGCCGAGATTGACTCGACACGCGTCCGCGCACGTGTGCAGCAGTCCGAAGCCCAAGTTGCACTTGCCCGTGCCGGCTTGCAGCAAACGGTGGCCAATGTCGCGCGATCACAGTCAGAACTTGAAATTCAGGAGCGTGATTTTGCCCGGCAAAAGGCCTTGGCGGCTCGCGGCTTCGTTTCAAAGGCCGGCCTCGATCTGGCGCAGAGCAAACTCAATAGCGCGCGCAACGCGCTTCAGGTGGCACTGGCGCAAACGCAAAGCGGCAATGCGCAAATCCGGCAGGCTACGGCGGAGCTTTCATCCGCACAGCTTGATCTGAACCGCACCGTTATCATCGCCCCCGCAAGCGGCGTCATCATCAACAAGCTGGTTGAACCAGGCACAACTGTTGCGGCCAGTTTCCAGACACCCAATCTGTTTGAAATCGCCGCAGACACAACCAAGATGCAGGTGGAAGCATCCGTCGACGAGGCCGACATTGGCCAGATTGTCGAAGGGCAAAATGTGACCTTCACGGTCGACAGCTACCCCGATGATGTGTTTCGCGCGAAAGTGCGGCAAGTCCGCAAAGCACCAGTCGAAACACAAAATGTCGTCAGCTATCTGGTCATCATCGACGTCAATAACGCCGATGGCAAATTGCTACCCGGAATGACCGCAAATGTAGAAATCATCACTGGCGCCAAGGCAAATGTGCTGCGCGTGCCGACCAACACGCTTCGCTTCCGCCCCAAATTGGCGGACCGGGGCGCATCTAAAAAGGACAAGCCGGCTGCGCCCGGCAAAAAGGAAACGCCCGCGCCAATGCTCTATCTGGCAGGGTCTGACTCGTATCGACCCACACAGAAACAGGTTCAGCTTGGCCTGCAAGGTGACGACTATACCGAAGTGACTTCGGGTATCAAAGCAGGGGACAAGATACTCGTCCGGACAAAATCTCTAAAACCGAAGGCCCAAACGGACGATAATGCGGACGAAAATGACAGCGCCGCTTCTTGAAACGCATGATCTGGTAAAGGATTATGTGATCGGGGGCGAGGTGCTGCACGCCGTCAATAGTGTTTCCTTGACCATAAAACGTGGTGAGTTTGTTGCCATCATGGGCGCCAGCGGGTCTGGCAAATCAACTTTCATGAATATGATCGGCTGCCTCGATGTGCCGACATCCGGCACATTGTTGCTCGACGGGATCGACACCAAAACGCTTGATAGCGATGCGCTTGCAGAAATCCGCAACCGTAAAATCGGCTTTGTGTTTCAGCAGTTCAACCTTCTGGCCCGCACCAGCGCGCTGGATAATGTTGCGGTGCCGCTGATTTATGCTGGCCTTGGCTACAGCGAGCGTCGCGATCGCGCACAGGCGAAGCTAGAGGCGATGGGACTTGGCAACCGCCTACAGAACACGCCAGCCAAGCTTTCGGGTGGACAGCAACAGCGCGTCGCCATCGCCCGTGCCTTGGTTACCAATCCGCTCATGCTGCTGGCCGACGAACCGACGGGCGCTCTCGATACGCAGACATCGCTGGATATCATGGGTATTTTTCAGAAACTAAACGACGAAGGCATCACCCTCATCGTTGTCACGCACGAGCCCGACATCGCAGAATATGCCGCCCGGCGAATTGTCTTTCGCGACGGGCAAGTCATGGAAGATGCCGCCGTCAAATCGCGCCGGCGGGCAGTTGCCGGATGACTAACCTTTTTAACGCAATCGCGGGTTGGGGCGTGAATATCGCGATTGCGATGACCGCGCTCCGTACCAATTTGATGCGCTCGATACTGACCACGCTTGGCGTGATGATCGGGGTATTCTCGGTAATACTGGCCGTCGCAGTGGGCAATGGCGCGCAGGTCTCAGTGACGCAGCAGATTGCTACGCTGGGGTCCAACATGGCAATCGTCGTGCCGCAACCCGACAGCGGCAGCGGTCCGCCGCGTTCGACGGATCGTGGTCGGCTGACCGAACGCGACGGGCAAGCTATCTTGCGTCAGGTATCCGGCGTCAGCGCAGTAGCCCCACAGATCCGGAGCAGCGTCCAACTGGTCACACCTGGCCGTAGCGCAACAACCCAAGCGACCGGCGCAACCCCCGAATATGGCATCGTGTCGAACATCACAGCATCTGAAGGGCGCTTCCTGTCCGATAGCGACGTCGGAGCCGCGGCACGTGTGGTGGTGATCGGACAGACAGTAGCAGACAAGCTGTTCGCCGATGCAAATCCCGTCGGTGAAACTGTGCGGATCAACCGCGTGCCATTTAAGGTTATCGGTTTGCTGGAAAGCAAGGGGAGTAATCTGGGTAACGACAATGACGACCAGATTGTCGTTCCGATAACGACGCTGCGTCAGAGGCTGTTGACCACGGCAACGCAAGGACCCGACGATGTAACACTGCTGTTTGTCGGCTTCATCGACGAGGAATCGCTTCTCTTGGGCCAGCAGGAAATCAAGCGCATGTTGCGCGATCGCTACCGTGTGCCAAAAGGCAGGATTAGCCCGTTCACCGTTCGCACAACCACTGAGATTGCCGAGACGACTGGTCAAGTGACCCAGATATTCCAAGCGGTTTTGGTCGCGATTGCCTCAATCTCATTGTTAGTAGGCGGCATCGGCATCATGAACATCATGCTGGTTAGCGTGACCGAACGCACGCGCGAAATCGGGCTTCGTATGGCGTTGGGCGCAAAACGCAGCGACATTAGAAACCAGTTCCTGGTTGAGGCCGCCGTGCTGTGCGTCATTGGCGGCGCCATTGGCCTGACACTGGCGCTAGTCGCCGCGGCCATCTTTCAGAAAGTCGCCGACTTTCCAGCCCCGGTCGGGTTGGACACAGCATTATTGTCGGTCGCGTTTTCAGCAATCATCGGAATATTGTTCGGTGGTTACCCGGCTATTCGGGCATCCCGCCTCTCTCCGATAGAAGCCTTACGCAGCGAATAGTCAGAATTTCCCCGATAACGACAGTTGAAGCAGCGGGTCGAGGCTGCGTTGACGGTTCACGATCTGTGGCAAAGCCGAAACAGGTACCGTTTCCGCCCGCAGCGCCCACCATTTAAAGGGTGTATAGCCTCAGTAGGAGCGATCTCTCTCATCCGCGATCTGTTCACTGATGTCGGCAGCCTTTTTGCAGGCGTCCTTGTCGCCATCTGCGCAGCGCTCGCGGGCCTTCTCACGCCGCCGGGCAAGCTCGCCGATATTTTCTTCACGGTGACGCAACTGGCGACCGCGCTTTTCATCGGACTCGGACTGGCTCGTAGTCAGTACATCGGCCGTTTTTGAAACAATCTTTACAGGTGCCGTGACAACATTCTTGACCAACGATGTCACACACCCTTGCAGCAGAAATGTTGACATGACGGCCAAAACCAAACGCATATTACGCACCAAGATACATCCTCCCTATGACCATCTATTTCAGCAAATTCAGTGCGATCGCGCGGACTTGCTCCGCCATATCTGGACGCTGGAGCGCCAGTGCCAAATTCGCCTCGATATAGCCGACCTTTGATCCACAATCATAACGTTTTCCGTCAAAGGTGACTGCATTAAACGGTTGCTGCCCGATCATTTGCGCCATGGCGTCGGTAAGTTGGATCTCACCCCCGGCGCCTTTTTCCTGTCCTTCAAGGATCTGCATAACCTCTGGCTGCAGAATGTAACGGCCTGACACGATAAGGTTTGACGGCGCGTCTTCGACCTTGGGCTTTTCAACAAGGCCAAGGACTTCCGTCACCGCGCCATTGGTTGCGCCTGGGGCAATGACACCATAGCTCGACACATCTTTATGGGGTACTTCAAGTACGCTGATGATGTTTCCGCCAATGTGTTGATAGGCATCAACCATTTGCTTCATGCAGCCTGGCGATCCGTGCATGAATTCGTCAGGAAGAAAAATGGCGAAAGGCTCATCACCGATAATATCGCGCGCGCACCAAATGGCATGACCGAGGCCTAATGGCTCCTGCTGCCGGACATAAACGCAGTTGCCAGGCGTAAGCCGTGTATTCGCCAAAACCGAGACATCCTTGCCGCGTGACGTCATGGTGTGCTCAAGTTCGAAGACAATGTCGAAATGGTCTTCGATTGCGCTTTTACCGCGCCCCGTAACGAAGATCATTTGTTCAATCCCGGCCTCACGTGCTTCATCGACCGCATATTGAATCAGCGGACTATCGACGATTGGCAGCATCTCTTTGGGAATGGCTTTTGTCGCCGGCAAGAAACGCGTTCCTAATCCGGCAACAGGGAAAATAGCTTTACGAACAGGTTTATGCATCATCACTTCTAATTAGCGCGCGAAACCACCTTGTCTACGCAGAGTTGGTAAGCCGTTCAGCAAATCCTTTTTTCAGTTTTGCCAATTTAGGCGGAATGACGGCAAGGCAATAGGAGTTGCGCTGACCTTCGCCGTCCCAATATTCCTGATGATAATCCTCTGCCGGATACCAAGTGGCCGGGCCTTCGATTGTTGTGACGATGGGTGCCGGCCATTCGACTGCAGCCTTTGATATACCAGCTTCCGCCATTTCGCGCTGTTCTTCCGACAATAAGAAGACGGCGGACCGATATTGTGTGCCGATATCATTGCCTTGCCGATTGAGTTGCGTCGGGTCATGCGTGGCAAAGAATATTTCGAGCAGGTCGGCGTAGCTGATGACGTCAGCATCGAACGCAATGCGAATGGCTTCTGCATGCCCTGTATTGCCGCTGCATACCTCTTTATAGGTTGGATCAACTGTATGGCCGCCAATATAGCCGCTCACGACGCTGCTTACACCGTTAAGCTGCCCGAAAACGGCTTCGGTACACCAGAAACAACCTCCGGCGAAAATGGCTTCTTCTTGGGGCATAAACTTATCCTTGGATTTGCGCCGCATTTGCGGCCCTTGCCGCATCTCCGCGCACCACCAGCAGATACATGGCTGGCGTGACGATACGTGATAGCAAAGTTGAAGAAATCAACCCCCCGATCAACACTATTGCCAGCGGCCCGTAGAGACTGCCGCCAAACAAAGCGAGCGGCATGAGGCCCCCAATTGCTGTGACCGAGGTCAACAGCACGGGAAGGAACCGGACTTCGCCTGCCTTCTCGATAGCTTCACGCAAGGCATAGCCGCGCTGCCGCAGCTGGCTCGTGAAATCGACCAAAAGAATCGAATTCTTTATCTCGATCCCGATCAGCGCGATAAAGCCGATGATGGCCAGAAACGAGAGATTATTGCCAGTTGCCAAAAGCGCGATGAGCCCACCGAATGTGCCGAGTGGGATAACACCCGCGACAACCAAAGCCTCTTTAAATCGACCGAATTCGGCAACAAGGATAGCAAAGATGCTGAACAAAGCGACCATTACGACCGGGCCGAAGCCGGCAAACGTGTCATTGATTTTTTCGGCCTCTCCGCCGACGGCTATCGAATAGCCTGGCTTGAGCGGAATGCGGTCCATCCGTTTTTGGGCATCAAGATTGACCTTCGATACCACAACACCATCCAATATTTGGGCACTAACGCTGACGTTACGCTGAAGATTGAAACGGTAAATGGCGGCAGGCGTGGATTCCAGCGTTGGATTGGAGATTTCGGCCAACGGAATGGCCTGACCGCTTCGGTTTGTGACGTAAATGGACTCAAGGGCAGAGACGGGTTGCGTTTCCGCGAGCGGCAAGCGCACCACAACGGGATAACTATCGCCTTCGGTATCCCGATAGGTGCCCGCACGCTCCCCACTCAGCGCAAGCCGAATTGCGCGGCGCGCCGCACCAGCCGGTACATCGAGCAATGCAGCTTTCGCTTCATCCACCCGCACATCGAGGTCTACCTTGTCGAACGCCACAGGATTGTTAACGTCTCTGGTACCGGGGGTTTCACGCAGTACCTGTTCCATTTTCGCTGCAAGGCGCTTTAGCTCGTCCTGATCAGGACCATAAGCGCGAAATTCGACGGGGGCGTTGATTGGCGCACCGTTTTGGAACAATATCAATTTGACCCGCGCGCCCGGTATCTCGTCCAGCTGCTTGCGCAACCGCTTTATCATTTCGCGTGACTTGGACCCCTCCCAATTTTCCATGATCGCAAGCACTTCGCCATGGGTGGGATTTTCGCCGCGTTGAAACACATTGTAGAAAACTGGTGGATTATAAGCGCCGACATTTTCCGCCCGCACTTTGACTGCAGGTTCGGTTTTCAATATCGCGGAAACCTGCCGCACGATGCGTCCAGTTTCGTTTATACTCGCGCCTTGCTCTGCTTCCACAGTCACGCGGAAATAGGGTGTGTCGGCGTTTGGAAACAGGCTGAAGCCAAGAATCGGCACGAGAAAAAATGCAGCGCACGTGCAGGCCAACGCACCCCAAACGGAACGGCGTGGCCGGTCTAGCGCCCAATGCAGCATAGGGTGGTAGAAACGGTCGATTTTCCGCATCAGCCATTGCAGCAAGGGGCTTCCCTCCTCCGATTCGTCGGCTTTCAATATCCGACTGGCAAGAAACGGGACAATAGTAAGCGAAACAATCATCGACGCAGTGATCGTCGCCACGATCGTTCCAATGAAGCTTTGGACGAACTTGCCCGCGCCCTCGGGTAGGAAGAATAAAGGCAAAAAGGCAAAGACCAAAACGCCGGTAGACCCCAAAACCGCCATCGTGATTTCTTTGGTGCCGTCAATCGCCGCTTCGCTGCGGCTTTTTCCCATACGCAAATGCCGCGCGATGTTTTCAACGACGACGATCGAGTCATCGACCAGCAATCCCAGCGTGAGAATGAAGCCCGCAACAACCAACTGGCTGAGGTTAAAACCATAAGCCGATATTGCGAGCAGCCCCGACGCAATCGACAGCGGGATCGATATCATAACGATCACTGATGCCCGCCAACCCAAAGGCAAAAGTGTTATCAGTACAAGGAACAATGCGATCCCAAAGTCGCGCGCAAGTTCCGTGAGGCGCTTCGTGATGTCTTTGCTTTGGTCGAATTCGACAATTGCCGTGATATCGGGCGGGAGCAGCTTTTGCTGAACCGCAAGTTCCTCGACCAAACGGTTCCGCAATTTTGTCGCGTCGGTTCCTTGTTTTTGGTTGGCCGTGATAAATACCGCACGTTGGCCATTGTGGCTTACTTTGACACGTTGTTCGGCGGCACCCAATGTGACATCAGCAACGTCGCCGACGCGGATTATGGAACCGTCATTCGTCCGGATCGGAAGATTGCGGATGGTATCTACGTTGCGAAAGGCGCCACCCGTTTCCACGTTGAATCGCCGCGCACCACTGGTAACCGCGCCCGCCGGAACGTCGGCGCCGCCGACACGGATGGCGTCGACCACGACGCTTGTTGGCAAACGCAACTCTGCAAGTCTGCCAGAGTTGATGGACACACTGATTTCTGTTTGCGGGAGCCCATAAATATCCGCCTGCCGGACTTCCTTATAGCGCCCCAACGCTTCGCTGATATCACGCGCATATTTTTCCATCCGGTACCAACTTGCCGTATCGCTTAACAAGGCAATCTGGAGGACGGAGGCATTGGTGGTGCGCACTTTTTCGAACTGCAGCCGCTGTAGGTCCGCCGGAAGCTGCGTGCGGATTGCGGTGACCTCGCGCACGGTGTCGTTGAAATATTGGTCAGGATCCCCCGACCAGTCGAACTCGACGCGAATAAGGGCATTGCCATCACTGCTGGTGGATACGACCTGCTGCACATCCTCCAAACCTTGAACCAGCTCTTCGATAGGCTTGGTAATGGTTTGCTCAATTTCCGCTGAATCGGCGCCGGGTTGCGATGCAACAATCGACACGATAGGCATCGTAAAATGCGGATCCACTGCACGCGGCACTTGTTGAAACGCAGAAAAACCCAGCGCACAAAGCAGTGCAAATAGGACAAGCGTTAACTGCCACCTGCGAATTGCGACTTCCGCGATATGCATGTTCTAGCGCTTCCCGATGAGGACGCGGACGGTCGAGCCTGTACGTAATTTCTCCAGCCCGGAGGTGACGATCCGGTCGCCAAACTTTAACCCTCCAGATACAAGCACAAAACCATCGGTGACCCGTTCAACAGCCACATTGCGGGTTTCAACGCGGTTGTCGGCGCGAACCACATAGACAAGACCTTCACCCGTGCGGACACCGAACAACGCGCTTGCAGGAATTTGAACTTGGTCGCCGCTGTCCGATGCTGGGAGCTTCATAGCAGCTGTCCCGATTTGCCCTGATCGCAATGCTGGCTGGCTGGGCAAACGAAATTGCACCGTAAATGTGCCGGTTGCAGCATTCGCGCGGCCGTCAATTTCGGAAATCATCGCTGTTATCGGAGCATTACCCACCGATTCAATTACGATATTCGCGGCCATTCCAATGCGTAGCTTAGATGCGTCGCGGTCCACAATCGGCACGCGGAACACGAAGCCTTGGTCCGCCTCACCCAGCGTCAGCGCCGGCATACCGGCTGCAATCACTTGCCCGGCCTGAACGTTCCGCATCAGCACAACGCCGCTGGACGGAGCATAAAGCTGCGCGGTATTTCGCGCAAAGCCGGCTTGTTGGACGCGGGCATCTGCGCCTTTCACGGCGGCGTCTGCGGCTTCAAATCGGGCTTTCGTAACCCAACCATCGGCATACAGCGAACGGACGCGATCAAATTCTGCACGCACGCGGTCGCGTTCGGCCGTCGCAACGCTCATGTCCGCGCCAACATTGGTGGTATCAAGCGCAGCCAGCAAGGCGCCGCGCTTTACAAAATTGCCTTCTTCGAAACGAACAAGCGCGACTTTACCCGATGTCGTGAAGCCTAAAGGCGTTTCGCGACGATAACGAACGGTGCCGACAGCGTTAATTTCACGTTCAAGGCTTTGTTTCTCTACTGTGAAGACTTGGACAGGGTGAATGGTTTGCGCAGCGATTTTAGGGTTCGCGCTATTGTCGCCACAACTCGCAAGCGGGATAACCAACAACAATCCTGCGAATATTTTTGAAGACATCGGCCCACGGCCCTCCCAAGCACTGATACGATAACCGCGATACCGGAATTCTATTCAGGATGAAATAGCGTTTTGATATGAAACCTATTTCGTAACATTGACACCCGTCAGCACCCCCTCCTCACCGGAATGCGGCCCTCGCAAGCCTGTCATTTATTGCGATGCCGATGCCTTCATGCGGTATGGGTGCAACTGCGATAGAGACAGCGGCGCTGGCATCAGCGGTGTGCAGCGCCTCAAACAAATGTGCTGCGGCCTGCGCGAGATCACCTGTTGAAGACAGGTTATCGTCGCCTGCAATCGCGCCAAAGCCAATGAGATACACATCGGAGTCCGATGCAATGACGTTTAGCCGAACAGGCTTAGACGGCGCATAATGGCTGGCCATTTGGCCAGGCGCCTCAATAGACCCATTGATGGCTGCGAGCGGCGCATAACCGATGACGTTTTCGATGTCTTCCGAAGTCACCGGCCCCGGCCTCAAAATCTGCCAACCATCATCGCGCACGGCAACAATGGTCGACTCCAATCCCGCCGAGCAAGAACCCCCGTCTAAAATCATCGGCACAGCTCCTCCAAGCCCCTTCAGGACATGATCGGCGCGGGTTGGGCTGATTGACCCACTTGGGTTTGCAGAGGGCGCAGCGAGGCTTAAACCGCTTTTAAAGAGCAACGCCTGCATTACAGGATGTGCCGGGCACCGGATAGCGATAGTAGGCAGTCCTGCGGTCACAGCGCGCGCAACGGGGGCGTTGGGTTGCAAAGGCAGCACCAGCGTCAATGGGCCGGGCCAAAAAGCCTCCGCCAGTGCCTGCGCAGTAGCATTAAACACACCAAGCTTTTCTGCCGCTTTCTGGTCGCGTACATGCACAATCAACGGGTTTAAATCTGGACGCCCCTTTGCCGCATAGATACGGGCCACAGCCTCGGCATTTTGGGCATCGGCGGCGAGGCCATATACGGTCTCGGTGGGAATCGCCACAATCTGCCCAGCCCCCAGAAGCTGCGTTGCAGCCGTAATTGCCGCGTCATCTGCTGGCACAACCCAGCCATTCCCCAAGGTATTTGAGCCAAACATCATAAGCGGCTATAGGCGGGTGCAGACCAGCTTTAACAGGATTTTTTATCAGCCATGACGTTTTCAGCACCCGTCGCAGAACAAAACTTCGTTCTTAAGCATATCGTCGGTATCGATGCATTGGCGCAGCATGCGCGCTTTGCCGATGCGACGCCCGATATGGTGCAAGCCATCGTCGATGGCATTGGCGCATTTGCAGAAGGCGAATTTGCCCCGTTAAACCGCATTGGCGACACCGTCGGGGCACGTTTGATTGACGGCAAAGTTGTCATGCCTGATGGATTTGTCGCGGCGTATAAATCCTATGTAGCAAATGGCTGGGGATCGATTAACGCGCCGGCAGAATTTGGAGGACAAGGCCTGCCATTTTCAATTGCTACCGTTGCATTGGATTCGTTAGGCGCGGCCAACATGGCATTTGCCTTATGCCCAATTCTATCGGTTGGCGCGATTGAGGCAATCAACCACCATGGGACGGACCGGCAGAAAGCACTATTTCTGCCGAAGCTTTCGACCGGCGCATATTCCGGCACGATGAACCTGACCGAACCGCAAGCAGGTTCCGACGTTGGCGCGCTAAAATCGACCGCAACCCCACGCGGAGATGGTACCTATCACATCAAAGGCACGAAGATTTATATCAGCTTCGGCGACCATGACATGGCCGAAAACATCGTCCATTTGGTGCTGGCGCGCACGCCCGATGGCCCCGCAGGGACGAAGGGCATTTCGCTGTTTCTCGTGCCCAAATATCGGGTTGATGAAGATGGCGGTATCGGCGCGCAGAATGACATCAAAGTGGTATCTATCGAACATAAGATGGGCATTAATGCGTCGCCTACCTGCGTCTTGGCATTTGGCGAAGAAGGTGAATGTATTGGCGAATTGATCGGTCCCGAATTCGGCGGAATGCGCGCCATGTTCACGATGATGAACAACGCACGGCTGAACGTCGGCTTGCAAGGCGTGCAAGTTGCCGAAGCCGCGACGCAAAAGGCGATCTGGTTCGCCCGTGAACGCGTCCAGTCGGCCAAGGCCAGCGGACCGTCACGGGAACCCGTTTCCATTGTCGAACACCCTGATGTCCGCCGAATGCTGTTGCGTATGAAGGCAGGAACGCAAGCAATACGCGCCTTGTTATATCTCGCATCCGGCTATGTTGACCGCGCAACGTTGGGCGAGGCGGGCGCGCAAGAAATGGTCGATTTACTGACGCCGCTGGCCAAAACCTATGGCACCGACATGGGCAGTGAAATCGCGTCACTTGGAATTCAGGTGCATGGCGGCATGGGCTTTGTGGAGGAAACTGGCGCCGCCCAATATTATCGCGATATCCGGATAGCGGCCATTTACGAAGGCACGAACGGCATTCAGGCCGCGGATCTTGTCGGTCGAAAGCTGGCGATGCAAGGCGGTGATGTCATTCGCAATCATCTCGCCGCGATCTCGGCGAACGCCGCAGAACATGCGGGTCTATCGGCGCTGGCCGCGGCAACGGCGGACGTCACGGACTATATGCTTAATGCTGACATTGATGACCGCTTGGCAGGCAGCTATGCCTATACAAATATGATGGCCGTTGCGACATCGGGCTGGCTGATGTTGAAGCAACTGCGCGCCGCGCAGGCCGCAATCGCCAATGGCGACACAAGCGCATTCCTGCGTGCCAAGGTCGCCGCTTGCCGTTATTATCTTGACGTGATGGTTCCAGAAGCAATGGCCTTCAAGGGCAGCGCCATGGTCGGTGCGGAATTGCTATATGCGATTGATGCGGAGGAATTGGCGGCTTGAACGAACAAACGCTCAAACGCATCGCTGAAGCGCTTGAGCGGCTTTCGCCTCCGCCCGCGCCGCCGACCGACCTGTCGTCCTTTCCTGCTTATCATTGGAACGGAACAGGCTTGGCAGCGGTGCATGATTTCAAACCACTGCCGCTGGAATTGATCGTCGGCGTCGACCGGCAAAAGGCCGAATTGTTCGAGAATTGCCGACGGCATGCATCCGGCGCGGCTGCGCATGACGTGTTGCTATGGGGTGCGCGGGGCATGGGGAAATCCGCATTGGCCAAATCTGTTATCGCCGCGCTTCAGGAGAATGGATTCTTCATCGCCCTTGTCGAAGCCGCTTCAAGCCAGCTTACGAGCCTGCCGACCTTGTTCGAAGAGCTTGGCGCGTCGGGTCGGCGCTATCTTTTGTTCATCGACGATATTTCGTTTGAACCACATGATCAGAACGCGCGTCTGTTGCGGTCATTATTGGAAGGCGGCGTCGAAGCGCGTCCAAACAACGTACGCCTCTGCGTGACGTCGAACCGCCGGAACATAGTTGAACGCGATAGCAGCGATAAGGCTGACGCCATCAACGCGCGCGATGCGATTGACGACAGTCTGGCGTTGGCCGACCGCTTTGGCCTTAAACTTGGCTTCCAATATCCCAATCAGGACGCCTATCTGCACATGGTCGCAAGCTATGCCAGCCATTTTGACTTGGACTGTGACGAAGCCGACGCGCTGGGCTTTGCCCAAGGTCGCGGCGGCCGGTCAGGCCGGATTGCATGGCATTATACCATTGAGCTGGCTGGCCGCGCAGGGCGGAAGATTTAATCCTTCGCCCGAACGCGCCAGACGATGTTGCCTACATCATCACTTACCAACAAAGTACCATCCTTGGCTAAAGCAAGCATAGCAGGGCGGCCCTGCGCCTTGCCGTCCTTATCCAAAAAGCCCGTCAGCACATTGACTGGCTTGCCCGCTGGTTCCCCCTTGGGAAACGGCACGAAGATGACATCATAGCCAGAAACTGGCTTACGATTCCACGAACCATGCCGCGCGACAAAGGCGCCTTCGGTAAGACCTGCACCCAATTTGCCATTATAGCCAAATGCAAGGCCAAGCGGCGCGGTATGCGCGCCCAAGGCATAATCTGGACGCCGTTCATATTCGCGCTTTTCCGGTTTCAGCGGTTTTACGCGGGTATCGGTGAAACCACCCCAATAATGTTGCGGCCAGCCATAGTCGGCGCCAAATTCAACCAAGGCAAGATAATCAGGCACAAGGTCTGAGCCCAGCATGTCGCGTTCGTTTACGACAGTCCACAAACGGCCGGCTTTGTCCCAGCCAAGGCCGACTGGGTTACGCAGACCAATCGCGTAAGGGATTTTCTTGTCCTTCGCGATGTCATATTCGAACACCATGGCACGGCCGACCTCATTTTCCATACCGTTCTCGCCGATATTGCTGTTCGATCCGACAGAGATGTAGATTTTTTTGCCATCAGACGAAGCTGCGAGATTGCGCGTCCAATGGTTGTTGGGCGCTCGGGCGTTGAACTTTGTCAACTCTTTGCCCTTTGCCGTAATCTTCGTATCGCCCGTTTTGTATGGGAAAACCAGCAAGCCGTTCGTGTTGGCAACGTATAATCTCTCGCCGATAAGAACCATGCCAAAAGGCGAATTAAGTCCAGTGAGGAACGGCGTTTTAAGCTCCGCCTGCCCGTCACCATTGGCATCCCGCAATAAGGTGATGCGGTTGGCAGAGGGGACATCCGCGCCGGCCTTGCCCATCAGCCACTTCATGACAAACCCTTCAACGCCGCCCATTTTGCGTGGGGGTGAGTTGGTTTCTGCTACCAATATGTCACCATTGGGAAGCATATAAAGATTGCGCGGGTGGTCGAGGCCCTCAGCAAAGCGTTCAACGACAAGACCGGGTGCGACGACTGGTGCTTCACCAGTCTTCCACCGGTCTACGTCAGCCACGGCAATAGTTGGAAAAATCTGCTCACGGCCTGCCGTAATCTGGGGCGTTGGACCAGTCACGGCGTCTAGCGGCAACTGCGCAACGTCAGGGCGTGTGATATACCAAACGCCGATCAGCCCCAGTGCGACGAAGATCAACGTGATGTTGCGAACGTGTTTCCACATAAATTCTAGCCCTTATTCAGCGACGTTTGCTGTCCATAATCCAAATAACTATCGCAATAGCGCACCCAAGGGCCATGCCGGCAACCGCCCCGGCAGAGGGCTGGTCGAAAACGACGCCTAAGATGACACCAATTAATAGCCCAAAAGCGATAAAGATCCCGCCGGCAAGCCGCGGCTGATTATTTTCTGTTCCTGACATACCGGCCCCTTGCCACCAACTATCATGTCCTAGCAAGCCCGATGTTTATCCTTAATATTTGCTAACCACGTGCTTTTACAGAAATGCGATATCTAAAATTGTAGACGGACGCCGCAGACAGGCTCTTCCACCCCTGGCCTGTCTGCAACCTTTACGGCAAACCCTTAGCCCAGCTGTCAAAAGCCTAATGTTGGCAAGTAGCTGCATTATGCCGTTGGCGCCGGATAGAGCGGTCGGTCCGAGGTTGGCAGAAAAGGCAATTTGCTTTGCCGATAATTGGCTTATGAAGATGAATGATTGAGCCGAAGCTGAATGAGATTGTTATGTTTCGTTCATCTTTAATGGCAAAATGATGAACATATGGGGAGTGGCATGCCGCAAAAGATGAAGCGTCTCGCGCTCTGCATATTGTTAGCGGTTTTGGTCGTAGGCGGCGTCCGAACGATTTACCCCAGCTACAGCCAAGATATCACCTTGCGGCGCCTCACCTTAAATCCTGATGATCCCGCACAGCGGTATGTGGGTGCACTTGCGTTTATCGCTGCATGGGAATTGCAAAGCCGCAATGAGGACTTTGGCGGCATTTCGGCGCTGACAGCGCTGAAAAACGGTCGGTTTGTCGGCATCGGTGACGCGGGGAACTTGATAGGCTTCGGCTTGAGCAACGGTTCACGGGCAACCCGTCCCTTCATTGTGCCGCTGCCCAATGCACAGGGGCCAGACATTGGTTACAAAGACCGCGACAGCGAAGGCATCGCATATGACCCCGATAGCGGCCAATATTGGGTTAGCTTTGAACAAAGGCATGCGATCAGGCGATACTCCGCGTCTTTCGGGCGCCAAACCGGCATAATGCGTCCGCGCGAAATGCAGGATTGGCCCAATAACAAAGGCGCCGAAAGCATTATCCGTTTAAAAGACGGCCGCTTCCTCGTGATTGCCGAAAGCGTTGATGACCGCATGCACCCTGCTTTGTTGTTCTCTGGTGACCCCGTTGAGCGAGGCCCCAGCATCACGTCGTTCAAATTTCGGCCGCCAACGGGCTATCGCGTGACCGACGGCGTGCAGTTGCCGGATGGACGAATCGCCATTTTGAATCGTTCGATTGGTTTCCCGGTGGGCTTTTCAGCCAAAATATCACTGCTAAACCTACCGAACATAAGCCGCGACAGCGTAGTTTCGGCAACGGTCATTGCATCGCTTGCTGCTCCGTTGCTTGTCGACAATATGGAGGGGATAGCCGTCACACGCGAAGGCCAGGACACAATCCTATGGCTCATTTCAGACAATAATTTCAGTATATTCCAGCGCACTATTCTGATGAAGTTCCGCTTACCCCACCAACCGGACAGCAAAAAGCCGGTGGCATCAACTGCCCCCGGCCTTTGATTAGCTTTACCAAAAGGCCGCGTCAGCAGCCTATCGCCTTACGCCGCAGCTTTTTGCTTCTTGGCGATTTCTTTTTTCACTTTGCGTGCATTGGTCGAAAGTTTCTCGTCCGAAGTCTTCAACAACCAGTTGTCGAGACCGCCAACATGCTCAACCGAACGCAGGCCGTGGGTCGAAACGCGGAACTTGTAGCCTTGCTCAAGAGCGTCCGACAACAGGGTAACATTCTGCAGGTTTGGCAAGAATGTGCGCTTTGTCTTGTTGTTGGCGTGGCTCACATTGTTGCCGACCAGACGGCCCTTACCGGTGAGTTCGCAGATGCGCGCCATGATGTATGTCCTGTATAAATGAGTGTATACGGAATCACTGTCCCGCGAAAGTCGCTGCCCCTAACGCTCCACGCCGAAAAGGTCAAGTCGATGTGTGGTCAAAAGCGGTAATCTGCGCTAGCAAAATAACATGTCCCTGATCAAAGCCCGCGAAATGATGAACGAAGCGCTTAATCTAGCGCGTGCAGCTGCTGCGCAAGGCGAGGTGCCAGTTGGCGCAATCGTCGTCAAGGATGGCGTCATTATCGGCCGCGGGTCGAACCGCCCTATCGACAGCCATGACCCCACCGCGCATGCCGAAATCATTGCGATCCGCGCCGCGGCCGCGCAACTTGGCAATGAACGCCTTACCGACTGCGAGTTATGGGTAACGCTGGAGCCCTGCGCCATGTGTGCTGGCGCGATTGCCCATGCCCGCATCGCGCGCCTCTATTATGGCGCGGACGATCCCAAGGGCGGCGCTGTGGCGCATGGTCCGCGGTTATTTGAACAAGCGACCCTGCACCACAAGCCGGAGGTGTATGCGGGCATTGCAGCAGACGTATCCGCCATTTTGCTCAGGGATTTTTTCGCCAGCCGCCGTTAGCGCAGATTTTCCCCTAAAAACGCGAGTGTCCGTGCCCAAGACAGGTCCGCCGCCGCCTTATCGAATCGTGGCGTGCTATCATTATGGAACCCATGCTGCGTTCCAGCATAGAAATGCACTGAGAAGCGCTTCTGGTTTGCAATGAGCGCCGCCTGATACGGCAACCAGCCCATGTTGATACGTTCGTCCACCTCGGCATATTGGACCAGCAAAGGCGCCTTTATTGCGGGAACCTCTTCGGCGCGGGGTTGACGGCCGTAATAAGGCACCGATGCGGCCATTTCGGGATAGGCCACCGCCAGCGCATTGCACACGCCGCCGCCATAGCAAAATCCAACTGCGCCAACCTTGCCAGTGCTTTCGGGATGATCGCGCAGATATTCAAAGCTGGCGAAGAAATCCTCAAGCAATTTTCTGGGGTCCAACTTCGCCTGCAAATCGCGACCTGTCTCATCATTACCGGGATAGCCGCCGACCGATGATAGTCCATCTGGGCCAAGGGCGATATAACCAGCCTTAGCCAAACGCCGGACAACATCTTCGACATAAGGATTGAGCCCACGGTTTTCGTGGATGACCAACACCGCAGGCAACTTGCCTTTTGCCTTGGCAGGTTTGGCCAGCAAGCCGTTGATGCTGCCATGGCCATCGGGACTTGGCACTGTAACGCGTGACGTGATGATCGCAGGGTCATCCGCCCGCACTTGCTGCGCCAGTGCATAATCAGGCTGCAACTGATTGAGAATCATCAACCCGGTCACGCCGGCTGCCGCAAACTTGCCCGCCTCACGCATAAATTCGCGCTTGGTCATCTTGCCATGGACGTAGCCGTCAAAGATTTCGAGAATATAGGGGTGAAAATCGCTGGCCTTCATGCGTGTTGAACCGCTGGTTGGCTTCATCCCTTATACTCCTCAATGCACAAAACGGGCGACAACGTCGCGATACGACCGGCTGACCTTCACCTGCGCGCCGGACCCCAGCACCAAAAAGCATTCGCCATTTGTGTGCGGCTTGACCTGCCGCACTTGGTCCAGATTGACGATCGTCGAACGGTGGACCCGCTGGAACGTCCGCGGGTCGAGCCGCTTTTCCAGATCCTTCATTGTTTCGCGTAGTATCAGCGAGTTGTCGGCCGTGTAAATGCACATATAGTCGCCAGCAGCATCAATACGTTCAATGCTTTCAACATCGACACGGAAAATCTGACCGCGATCCTTAATATTGATCAGCTTTTCAAAGCGCGAAGACGCCATATCCTCATCTATAGACCCGAGATTATCGGCAGCGTTTGGCGCGACTTCATTTATGACCGTGCGCAGGCGCTCAAGCTCATCCGAGGTGCGTTTGTCGGATAGACGGCTGCGCACGCGGTCCATGGTATCAGCCAGACGCTCGGGTTCTACTGGCTTCATCAGATAATCGATGGCCTGCGCCTCAAACGCTTTAATCGCATGTTCGGAATATGCTGTCACAAACACGAACAACGGCGGATCAATATCCATCACGCCCTGCACAACCGAAAAGCCATCAAACCCTGGCATCTGAATATCGAGAAAAACCAAGTCTGGTTTCAGCGTCTTTATCTTGCGAATAGCCTCACGACCATTGTGGCAGGTTGCTACAATCTCGATGTCCTCAAAAGGCTGAAGCCTTAATTCGAGACCCTGGATGGCCAGCTTTTCATCGTCGACCAATATTGTACGAATGCTCATGCGGATATCTTTCCTTGCGACTTAGCCCCCGCTTGGTTGTCGTCCCCTGCCATAATCCCGGTTTGATAAGGTAGTTCCAACAAAACCTCAAATCCTCCCCCGGCTTTGACATAATGTTCAAAACGTTGGTCGTCACCATATGCCTGTAACAAGCGCTCACGCGTGTTCGCCATCCCAACCCCTGTGGATAGGCTGTAGTCTTGCTGCCCCGGCTGCAAGCCCGGCCCTGTGTCCGAAACGGTAATCCGAACCCTTTGCCCGACGAGTTGAGCGACAACGGAAATGTCGGCGCCTTCCTCCTTCGGCGTTACGGCATATTTGATGGCGTTTTCCACCAAAGGCTGAAGCAATAAAGATGGCACCAGAGCGTCTTGAACCGCAGGCTCAATCGTGAAAAATGTTCGCAACCGTTCTTCGAACCGCATTTTTTCGATATCAAGGTAGAGCTTCAAAGTTTCGATTTCTTGGGTGAGCGGCACCTTGGCCGCAGCTTCATTAATGAGGGTAAAACGCAGGAACGAGGACAAACGCGACAACATGGCATTGGCTTGGTCGGTCTGTTTGAGTAACACCAAAGTCGATATGCTGTTCAAAGTGTTGAACAGAAAATGCGGATTAAGCTGATACCGCAACATTGTGAGCTGCGCGCTGGTGGCTTGCGCTTCAAGCCGCATCATTTGGTCTGCCTGCTCCTCGGCGCGCACGAAATAATTGATCGCGTAATACAACGCGGACCATGCACCGACGAGAAGGCTATCCTTGAACAACGCCCCTAATAACAATTGGGCAAAGGGCGTTTGGTCTGCACCCTCCCTGATCGTTTGAACAACCCATGTGTCAATATACGCGTAAAGCAGCGTTGCGCTCATGACCGCGAGCAAAGTGGTCCCCCACGTCATAAATGGTCGTTTTTCAATTACATAGCGGTATACAACCGATAGTATTAACGTGACAGAATACCCGGTGACTGCGGAAATGAGCACCGGAATCAGAAAACTTAACGGTTGCCCGTTTGCAATAACCGTAACAGCGTAGAGCGCAGTAGCGCCGCCCCAACCGGCCGAATGCAGGTTCCAAAAAGCGCGGTTTTTGTCCGCGAAAAAGGGTTTATCCGAAAGCTCTAATATCGCCATATAATCGGTCTAGCCGCATTTCGCTTATGCTTGAAGCCCTTGTTTCATCAGCCAACAATGTTAAACACACGCCTGAGGGGATACCGGCAATGGACAATCAAGACGATCGCGCAAATTTTCACGACATGTCAGAAAGCACGCAAGAGGATTGGCAAATCATCATGCGGCACAATATTCCGTTTTCGCAAGATGGCGGACGCCGGATATTGGACCATCTCAAATTGCTTGATGGTGACTTTGGCGGGTTTGCGGTCGACCGGTTGACGCACTCATTGCAGACAGCGACGCGAGCACATCGTGATGGACGGGATGAGGATTATGTCATCATGGCATTGCTCCACGACATTGGCGACACGCTCGGCGCTACCAACCATCCCGATATCGCCGCTGCCATATTGAAGCCCTTCGTTTCCGAAAAGCTCCTTTGGATTGTGCAAAATCACGGAATTTTCCAGGGGCAAAATTTCTTCCATCATTTGGGCCTCGACCGCGACATGCGGGAGCAGTTTCGGGGCCATGAATGGTTTGCAGAAACTGAAGAATTTATCGACAAATATGACTGTCCATCGTTCGATCCTGAGTACGATACCCTCCCGCTGGAGTTTTTCGAACCAATGGTGATGAAGTTTTTCCGCAGCCCGCTGAACAGCATCTATAAAAGGGCGGTAGAAACCGCAGCTTAAGCAGCATTATGCGCAGACACCCTTTTAACAGGGGCAGTGTATGCTTATATTTGAATAACAGTGGTCGGCTCAAACTGACCAGTGATCCGGAGTTTGCGCGAGCAATCTTCCCTTGAGGGGAAATATTATGGCGAAAAGCCAAAAGAAATCGAGCCGCGAAGTCCGCAAGCCAAAGGCCGAAAAGCCCAAAAAGCAAAACGCATCGAACCCTTCGGCGAAGGGTAATCCAGCAGGCTTAGGTCCCAAAAGCTGAACCGTTAACGCCCAAGCAAGACCCTTGCCTGCCCCGCAACCTGCGCCAACATTGCGGGGGTTGGCACACCCGTAATGCGTGCACGGTCGACCATAGCCTTGAACACTCTGACGCGGACCGCATTGGCCTGTAACCAAGTTTGCGCATCCTCAAGCGGTTTTTTGGCGGCACGGCGGCGCAGGAAATCGAGGCGCATGGTTTGGAAATCGCGCGCCAGACCTGCGACCAGCAACCGCTCCCACGGATCGTGTGGGTCAATTTGCATCGCTGCTCCCTGCGCCCAGCTTAGACCAAGTGCATCACCAAGGGCAGTAAACGCCCGTGTTAGCGCGGTTACATCACCCTTTTGCACCGAAGAAAGCGCCGCCAGCCCGATAGCACCATCCAACTGCGCCAATTGCACCAAACGGTCGGCAATTTTGCGTGGCGCACCATTTTCCGTCAAGCGCGCGCCAAAGCGTTCGGTTTGAAGCCGTATATCATTGGGCAGCAACCCGTCCAACGCCGCTGACAACTTCTGCACCACTGGCGCATAGACCGCAGTAGCTGCGCTGACATCGCGGCCCTCATGGGCATTACGGATGATGTCTGCCATTTGCGCACGGGTTTCCACCGCAAGTTGATTGAACAACATCAAGCGGGCTGTTTCGGGCATGGGCGTAGTGTCGATGGCATGCCACAGGGACGGCAGATCATAAATGCGCTCGGCAATGGCGAAAGCGGCGGCTACATCACCCAGCCGACATCCTTCCTCCTCGGCCAGCTCAAATGGATGGAGCATGCCAAGCCGGTTGATCATTCGGTTGGCCAATTTTGTAGCGATGATCTCCCTGCGCAGCCGGTGCGCCAAAATCGCTGGCTTATGTGCCTTCACCATCACGTCGGGGAACGCTGCCAAAAGCTCGGCATCCATGGACGTGTCCTGCGCCAAAGGCGCCTCTTCAATACCGTCCTGCGCCGCAAGCTTCGCTGTGGAAAGCAAAACGGCCAGCTCGGGCCGGGTCAGGGCACGCCCTTCACTTGCCCGCCGGAACAACGCCTCGTTTGGCGCCAGCCCTTCGACCATACGGTCAAGTTTACCCGCAGCTTCAAAAATTTCTATTAGGCGCACATAAGCAGGCAGATCGGCCGCACCGCCGGTTTCTGCAATCGAGAGCGCCAATGTCTGCAACCGGTTATCCTCCAGCACCAAATGTGCAACCGCGTCAGTCATATCGGTGAGCAAAACATTGCGCGCCTGCATCTTCAACTTGCCAACGCGCATTTGTGCGTTCAGCGCGATTTTGATGTTCACTTCATGGTCAGAACAATCCACACCAGCGCTATTGTCGATGAAGTCAGTGTTGATACGGCCACCGCGCAAAGCATAACCAATACGGCCGGCTTGCGTCACGCCAAGGTTCGCACCCTCGCCGATCACCTGCGCCTGAACATCCGCGCCGTTCACACGAATAAAGTCATTGCCGGGGTCGCCAACGTCCAAATGGCTTTCGCTCCGGTCCTTAATATATGTCCCTATTCCGGCGAACCACATCAATTGAACCGGCGCTTTTAGTATCGCGGTCATCAATGCAGATGGTTCAATTTCTTTCGCATCAATGCCAAGCAAGCTTCTGATTTCAGATGTTGTTTTGATGATTTTGTCCGTGCGCGCGAACACGCCGCCACCCTTGGAAATAAACTTCGCATCATAATCAAGCCAGCTGGAACGCGGCAGGTTAAACAACCGCTGACGTTCTTTCCAACTGGTCGCGGGGTCGGGATTGGGGTCGAAGAAAATATGCCGATGGTCAAATGCAGCGACAATTTTCAGCGTCTTTGACAGCAACATGCCGTTGCCAAAAACATCGCCGGACATATCGCCGACACCCGCAACCGTGATGGGTTCCTTTTGAACATCGACACCCATTTCGGCGAAATGGCGCTGTACTGATAGCCAGCCGCCCTTTGCGGTGATGCCCATCGCCTTATGGTCATAACCAACCGAGCCACCGCTGGCGAACGCATCGCCAAGCCAGAAATTACGTTCAAGCGCGATGGCATTGGCGGTGTCAGAAAATGTCGCTGTGCCCTTGTCGGCTGCAACCACAAAATAAGGGTCGTCGCCATCATGGATGACCACATTATCGGGGTGAACGATCCGGTCGTTGACAATGTTGTCTGTGATGGAAAGCAACGTCCGGATGAATATTTTATAGGCCTCGGTGCCTTCCGCAAACCACGCATCGCGGTCAACGCGCATGTCGGGCAAGCGCTTAGGGTAGAACCCGCCTTTGGCTCCGGTGGGAACGATAACGGCGTTTTTCACCCGTTGCGCCTTCATCAGGCCAAGAACCTCCGTGCGGAAGTCATCGCGCCGGTCGGACCAGCGCAAGCCACCGCGCGCGACAGGTCCGGCACGCAAATGGATACCCTCCACCCGCGGTGAATACACAAACACTTCGCGCCAAGGCAGCGGTGCTGGCAGCCCGGGGACTTTTGCGCAATCAAGCTTGAAGGCAAGCGCCTCAGTTGCTGCTGCAGAAAAGGCGTTGGTGCGCTCTGTCGCCAAGACAATGGCTATGAATCGGCGCAAAATGCGGTCTTCATCAATCGCCGACACTGCCCCAAGATCGGCCGTAATCAATTTATGGAATTTCGCCGCTTCCCTGTCACGGTTTCCGGTCGCTGCGGGATTATGCAGGGCGTCAAATAGCGATATGATCGACCGTGTAATGCTGGCATTTTTGGCCAAAGCTGAAACCACCGTTGGCATGCCGTAAGTCACGCCAGTCTGACGCAAATAGCGATACCATGCCCGCAGCCATATAACCGAGTGGGGATCAAGCCCGCCGATAGTCACCAACTGGTTGAATACATCATTTTCGAACGTTCCATCCAGAACTTGGCTGAGCGCGCCTTCCAAGACATGTGGATTTTGCAGGACAGTCGACACATCGCCGCCGCGCAGGGCCAAACGGAAGTCATGTATATAATTGCCGTCACCCAACGCTGTTGGAGATTCCTCCAAGACATCAAAACCGAAATTTTCTAGCGCCGGAACAACGTTGCTCAGCGGCATGGCGCCGCCATTGCTGTAAATCTTCAGACGAAGCTTGTTGTCCTCTGCAATCAGCCGCGTGATCTTGCTGTGGTCGCGCTCCATCGCAAGCAGACCGACCATATCGCGTGCGGCTTCTTCCGTCGAATAGGTACTGCGGTAATTTGCCGGAAACCCCGGTCCGTAACGAACCAGCATCGCCGCAGCGCGCTTTTCATCTGTCAATCGGACCAATGCCGCTTCCACGGCAGGTTCCCAGCCACGCACCATCAGCTCAAGCTTTGCACCAAGAGCAGTTTCATCCACATTCTGCGCGCGGTCAGGCAAATCGAGCGTGTATCGCAGCAACGCAACGCCGCCATCTTCCAAACCAATAGTCCAGCCCAGCAAACCGCCGCCTGTAGCGTCCATGAGCATTGTCTGAATTTGTTTGCGGATACCGGTCGAAACATCATCGCGCGGTAACCAGACAAAGATATACAGGTGGCGGCCAAGCGGGGAACGCAGGGCAATCAGTTTGGGACGGGGGCGATCCGTCAGCGACATGGCGGTCAACGTCACACGCTCCAGATCATCCAATTTTAGGGCAACCAAAAGGTCGTGCGGTAAAGCTGTCAGCGCATGCGCCATTGCCTTGCCGGCGTGACCCGAGGGATCAAAGCCAAAGCGCTTCATAAGCGACGCCAGATGCGTCCTGAGCAGCGGTATCTCCTCTGGGGCAGTTGCGAGTGCCGCGCTCGTCCAAAGCCCTGCAGTGACCGCTAAGCCCTTAATACGCCCGCCCGTTTTGACTGGAATGACGATAAGGTCCAACTGCACGCTACGATGGACGGTCGAAACCCTGTTGGATTTGAGCACCAATGGCGCGATTCCGCTATCTTCAAACCATTTTATGGCCAGAGCAACGCTATCTTCCGCAAGGATGGGCGCATCGGTAACGCGCGATAACCCAAGGCGGTCGGATCGCGCGCCATCGCTGCTGATCCGCTCATGCGCCAATATGGTCATGTTGTTGTCGAGGAACCAGCGAATGAGGGCAGTACCTTCGCTGTCGCGCAAGCTATCGGCGTCAGCGGATAAGGCCGCGAGCATATTGCGCCAGTCTGTAACCGCGCCGCGCACATCGGCCAGAACAGCGGATAGAATGTTTTCAAGCTTGCGGCGCGCGCGTGCGTCGACACGCTCTGTTTCCAAGTAAATGAAGGACTCGCAGGCCTGCCCTACTTCCCGCTTCCGGCTGATCTCTAAAAGCGTCAGCGCGTCATCGCGGACAACACTCAACACGGGGTGAATGATGCGTTTCACGGCTATGCCACAAGCGGCCACGGCAGAAGAAACCGAGTCCACCAAAAAGGGCATATCGTCGTTGTTCAACGCAACGCGCATCATCAAACGGCCCCGCGCATCGGTAAAGCTATCCAGTGCTATAGCGGCGGTGCCCGGCTTGCGGTAAAGGCCAGTCTCAATTGTGAATCGCGCGGCATCCTCGGCCGCTTTGGCATCAAAGCCTTCATTCTCGCCCGGTAAAGCGGTCTGGGCAAAGGCGGACACCATATCGTTCAAAAGGGTCTTGTTTATTTTTCCGATCTTTTTAGCAATTTTGGCGGCCGCCATGAAATTGTCTCCTAAGCCCGAAAGCAAATGGTTATGTGCCATGTTCAACGACAAAATGCGTTGTAATTTTATTACAAAGCTTATGACCCTCTTCTTAAGCTTAAACAAGTCACATCCGTAACTTGTTGCGAGGATTATTTCTCCTGTGTAGCGTCGCGCAGAACTTACAGGTTTTGGAGAGTTAAGTGGATAAACGGCTTACATTGTGGATTTTGGCAGGAATGATCCTGGGCGTGGCAGTTGGTTACACTGTCCATCAAAATTTCGCACCTGACAGCACGCAATTCGAATATCTGACAAAGACATTCAAACTGCTCTCCGATATTTTCCTTAATCTCATAAAGCTGCTCGTCGCACCGCTGATCCTGTCAACGATCGTTGTCGGTATCACGCACATGGGGGACAGTTCAGCTTTGGGACGTATCGGGTTCCGCGCGATTACTTGGTTTATCATCGCGAGCTTCATCTCCATTGGTCTTGGTTTGTTGATGGTCAATATATTCCAGCCTGGTATCGGCGCGCCTGTCGATACCATTTCCAATGCCGCGGCTACGATAGGCGAAGTCAAGAAGCTTGATTTCTGGGAATTCATCCTATCGATTTTCCCGAAAAATGCCTTTGAAGCTATGGCAACGAACAATATTTTGCAGATTTTAGTGTTCGCTTTATTTGCTGGAATCGCGCTTTCGGCGCTGGGCGAGAAAGGTGCGCCATTGGTTCGTGGTGCAGAGGCACTGGCTGAAATGATGCTGCAAATCACGCATTATGTCATGCGCTTCGCGCCAATCGCCGTATTTGGCGCACTTGCGGCAGTTGTGTCAAAAAGTGGTCTCGCGATCCTTGCGACCTACCTAGAACTGGTGACAGAATTTTATCTGTCGCTTGCCTTGTTGTGGACCATCCTGCTTTCGATTGGCGCGATTTTCCTTGGACGGCGGATTTGGACACTCATCCGCTACATCCGCGAGCCCATGCTCATCGCATTTTCCACCGCATCAAGCGAGGCCGCGCTGCCTAAACTGTTCGAACAGCTTGATCGTTTCGGTGTTCCGCGCCGGATATCTGGCTTCATGCTGCCGCTTGGCTACAGCTTCAACCTTGATGGTTCGATGATGTATATGAGCTTTGCAACGATCTTTATCGCGCAAGCCTATGGCATTGATCTGCCCATCGGGACGCAAATCCTAATCCTGCTTACGCTGATGATTTCATCGAAGGGCGTTGCCGCTGTACCGCGCGCATCTTTGGTGGTCATCACGGGCACTTTAGCGATGTTCGACCTCCCGGTGGAGGGCGTTGCCCTTATCCTCGCCATTGACCAGTTCCTTGATATGGGCCGGACCGCGACGAACGTTGTCGGCAACGCAGTAGCAACGTCAGTCATCACAAAGTGGGAAGGCATGCTTGAGGTAGAGGAGCCAGAATATCAGGAAACGCCGCATGCGCCATCTCACACCGCTGCTGGTGGCAAGGCGGGGTTAGACCTCGCCAGCAATAAGGCCACTAAAGCGCGAAAGACAAAAGTTTAAGCGGGGTGCTTGTGTCCAAGCAAGGTGCCCTTGGCGCCTTTACTGTCGAGCGTGAATTCCATGTTGCGCTGTTCTTTGCGCCAGCGCCGCGCAACGACCCGTTCACCGGGGCGTGCTGCATCATCTAGCAAAATCCGGCCCCCGGGACGGATACGCGGAAACAGGCTTGATGCCGCACCGCGCACATGCGGATGAAGCGCCCATGGCGGTCCGTCGATGATAAGTAGGTCAATTTCTGCTGGGACGTCGGACAGCTGATACCAATGACCTGGCCATCCTGCTGGCGGCGCGCCCAGTGGTGCATGACGAATTTCGACCGCCATGTTGTTGTCGTGGATCCAGCCTTGCGTGGTTTTGGCAAACGCAGCGTGCTGATCATAACTGACAAGCTTGCCACCGCCAAACAACTGCAAAGCGCGCGCCGCCACAAAGGTAGACGCGCCGCAGCCAAGTTCGACAACCTGTTCCGGACGCATTTCTTCAATTGCCGAGACGATGTGCCATAAAAAATGGGTGTCGGCTTTCCAGCTTCCCAAATTGGGCAGCGCATCAAGCGGCAGGTCGAGATAGGTAAGAAGCGCCGCTTTATCTTTCTTGCGTCCGCCATCGAGGCTGCGCAACAACCAAGGCCACTGAATGGCACCATAAGCCATGACCATGAAACGATCCCCCAATGACAGGTTAAGATCCAAATCATTGAGAGGCATATACGCCGTCGTTTCGCGAGTTGTCATTCTGCCCCCAGAGCCGTCCCACACGCAACAGTCAATGACAGACTTGTGGGACTAACTGATTATCTAAACCTTCCTATAGTCACACCCGATTATAATGACCGTTTCATGAACCCTCCAAGCCTTTGACAATGTCAAAATTTATTCCATAACGAAGACAGAGGAGAAGGCAGTCATGAACGAAGGCCAAAAGGCACCCCCTGCAACGCATAAGGTTACAAATCCTAGACTGCTGCTGTGGGTATTGATGATCGTTTATGTACTGAACTTTCTCGATCGACAGATCGTGAACATACTTGCCGAACCCATCAGTCGCGATCTCGGCCTTTCGGACACCCAAATCGGTCTGCTGACTGGGCTTGCTTTCGCGCTTTTTTACACGCTTCTGGGTATCCCGATTGCGCGCTATGCCGATAATAGCGGAACCAACCGCGTAGGCCTCATATCAATATCTCTGGCGGTTTGGTCGGCTATGACCGCGTTGTGCGGATTAGCGCAAAACTTCGCACAGCTTGCACTCGCCAGAGTAGGTGTTGGTGTTGGCGAGGCGGGATGCACGCCAGCGGCACATTCGCTTATCACCGACAGCGTGCCTGCCGAAAAAAGATCGTCCGCCATCGCTTTTTATGGACTGGGCATACCCATTGGCAGCTTATTGGGCCTCGTCATCGGCGGCGTATTGAACGATGCATATGGCTGGCGCGTGGCATTCATGGTGGTCGCCATTCCAGGTTTGATATTGGCCGCATTGTTGCCCTTCATATTGCGGGAGCCCCGCAAGGCTGAGGCAGCAGCGCGCGCTTTGTCAGGCGAAAAAGCCCGTGAGGTCCTCTCCACAAAAGAAGCGTTGAAGGAAGTTTTTAGCTCGCGCGCCTTTATCATGTTGGCCGTCGCCGCATCATTCACGGCGTTTTTGTCCTACGGAAAAAGCGTTTGGGCGGTCATTTTGTTCATCCGTTCCCATGGCCTAAGCCCTGGTGAAACAGGGTTGCTGCTTGGGCTTGTTTTGGGTGTCGCTGGCATGATTGGTACATGGCTTGGCGGCATGATGGCCGACAAATTTGGCAAGATGGACAAGCGCCATGTGCTGACTACCCCCGCTATAGGTATGTTCATCGCCGCGCCGATCCTGTTCCTTGGCTATTTTGCAACCGACTGGCGCGTGGCGATTTTGTTGTTGGTCGTGCCAACGGCTTTGAATGCAGCCTATTATGGCCCGACCTACGCCTGTGTTCAGGGGTTGGTAAAACCAGAGGCCCGCGCGATCGCCGCAGCAGTAATGCTGTTCGCCCAAAACCTGATTGGCCTTGGCCTTGGGCCATTGTTGTTTGGCATCATGTCGGACGCTTTCAAGCCCTATGCCGGCGATGAAAGCGTCCGATGGGTGCTGTATGGCGCAGCGTGGCTTGGCCTAATCCCCGCCTTTTTCTTCTGGCGGGCAAGCTTGCGGCTTAAGGCTGAACTAAAAAGCGGTTAGTCGGCGAAAGGATCGCGCACCAAGATGGTATCTTCGCGTTGCGGGGAGGTTGATACCAACGCCACAGGTGTCTCGATCAATTCCTGCACACGCGAGATATATTTAATCGCTTGAGCAGGCAGATCGGCCCAACTGCGCGCGCCGGCCGTCGTCTCCTGCCAACCGGGCATCTCTTCGTAAATGGGCTCCACGGCGGCTTGATCTGCGGCATGCGCTGGCAGATAGTCATAGACCTTGCCGTTCAGTCGGTAACCAGTGCAAATCTTGATCGTGTCAAAACCATCAAGCACGTCCAGCTTGGTCAGCGCAATACCGGTCACACCGGACACAGCGCAGCTTTGGCGCACGATAACCGCATCAAACCAGCCACAGCGGCGCTTTCGGCCTGTGACAGTGCCAAATTCATGACCGCGCTCACCAAGCCGCTGGCCGGTTTCATCCTCAAGCTCGGTCGGGAATGGCCCTGACCCGACGCGCGTGGTGTAAGCCTTAACGATACCCAACACAAAGCCCGCCGCGCTTGGGCCAAGGCCGGAGCCGGAGGCGGCCGTGCCGGAAACAGTATTGGACGAAGTGACGAACGGATAAGTGCCATGGTCCACGTCGAGCAAGACGCCCTGGGCGCCTTCGAACAATATCCGTGCCCCTGCCTTGCGCACTTTATTTAAGCGCCTCCACACGGGCTCGGCATATTCCAGAACAAAGGGAGCGATATCTTTCAAATCGGCAATCAGGCGGGCGCGATCCACTGGCGGCTCGCCAAATCCGGCACGCAAGGCATCATGGTGCGCACAAAGCCGGTTAAGCTGGGCATCCAAGGCATCCAGATGGGCAAGGTCGCACACACGAATCGCGCGGCGACCCACCTTGTCTTCATAGGCAGGGCCAATACCGCGGCCTGTGGTGCCGATCTTGCCCGAACCTGCTGCAGTCTCGCGCAACCCGTCAAGGTCACGGTGGATCGGCAAGATCAATGCGCAGTTATCTGCAAGCGCGAAATTCTCGGTCGTTATCGAAACGCCCTGCCCGCGCAGCTTTACCATTTCATCACGCAACGCCCATGGGTCAAGGACGACCCCGTTGCCGATAATCGACAGCGTGCCGGTGACTATGCCCGAAGGCAGCAACGATAATTTATAAACATTTTCGCCAACGACCAAAGTGTGGCCGGCATTATGCCCGCCTTGAAAGCGGACAACGGCGTCAGCACGTTCTGCCAGCCAATCTACGATCTTGCCTTTACCCTCGTCGCCCCACTGAGCGCCAATTACGGTTACATTCGCCATCAGATATTTCCTGTCAAAGCCAGATAGCTCTGGGGCCTTTTTCTGCGCAGGACGTTTTTCCTGCGAAGGGATTCGCCGTACGATCCGTTATGATTATGTGGCGCTTGCGTCCACCCCAAAGCTGCGTTGAAGGAAATTTCAGACGGGGATGGCTTGACCATTGGTCCATTTGTGGGTGCAGCCCAACAAAACGGCGTCGTCATTTTCATCCAACGCGGCGACAGTTATCCAACCGTCGCTGCGTAGTTTTGCACCCGTGGAAGCATCTGTGCCAAAGGCCAAGAAAATCCGCTGGACAACGCCTTCGTCTGCCAGATCAATCAATGGGTCGGGATAGAGCGAGAAACCCGTTGCCGGTTCCGAAGGTCCATCGGCACGATCAATATAATAAGTGCCACCACGACCAAGCGCCGCGCTGTACCCCTTGGCGAAAATCGTAAATCCAAACCAGCTTTGATATTCAAAGCCATGCCGTTCAGTGGGATCCAACGTCACATTCGCGCGGCCAGCCACGGTGCTTGCAATGGCTTCCAACGCATGAATACGCGATGCCAATGCGCCGCCTGCGTCAATCGCGCGGAGTTTCTCCACCGCTTCTGCAAATGGGCCCGTTGCGGCGAGCAATGGCAGATAGGCCTCGGCGCCAAGCGCGCTCAGCCCGCCTGCATCCTTCATATCCAATTCCGACCGCACAGCGTCGATTTTGTCAGCGGGCAAGGGCAAAGCCTTTTCCGCAAGCCGTTCCACCAAGTCGGGCAAGGTAAAATCAATGGTGATGTCTTTCACACCGGCCGCTTCAAGCGCATCAATGGCCATACCAACAATTTCGCAAGCCGCGGCTACGCTATCATTGCCAACCAACTCCGCGCCCAATTGCGTGAGTTCACGTTCGGGACGCAGTTGCTTGGCCCGTAGACGCAGAACCTGACCATGATAGGCCAAGCGCAGCGGTCGCGATGCATCCTTCATCCGCGTCGTGGCTATGCGTCCGACTTGAACAGTAATGTCCCCGCGCAGCGCCAGGGTGTGGCCCGACACTGGGTCGGTAAACCGCAGATGCTGATTACGGGCGGCGTCACCACTATGTTTGGCAAGCACCGATTCAAATTCCGCCATTGCCGGGGCAACACGGGCGTAGCCATTGCTCACCAACACATCGATCATCGCACGGGACACCCGCGCCGCAACCTCCGCTTGGGGAGGAAGTCGGTCGCGGAAGCCTTCGGGCAATAAGTTAGACGGAATATTCATGTGCGCTCTTTACCCCAAAACGCCTTGCGGGGAAGCCCCCAGCTTAGGGTCAGGACCCTAAAACTTGAGCGCCTTTACAGTTTTCACACCGGGAAGCGACCCAAGCTGCTTCAGGACAGCTTCGGGGATCGCCGCGTCCATCGTGAGCAACAGAACTGCTTCGCCACCGGCGCTGCGACGGCCAA
>NZ_JBIKPH010000174.1:0-3955 GCF_044357595.1 Sphingorhabdus sp.
TGGTCGTCAACAAGCTGCGTGGCGGCCTGAAGATTGCTGCTGTAAAGGCACCAGGCTTTGGCGATCGTCGCAAGGCGATGCTGGAAGATATCGCGATCCTCACCAAGGGTGAAATGATCAGCGAAGACCTCGGCATCAAGCTTGAAACCGTTACCTTGGGCATGCTTGGTCAAGCCAAGCGCGTCACCATCGACAAGGACAACACCATCATCGTCGACGGTGCTGGCGAAACGGATGCGATCAAGGGCCGCGTTGAAGCGATCCGTGCGCAGATCGAAAACACCACGTCGGATTACGACAAGGAAAAGCTGCAAGAGCGTTTGGCGAAACTCGCCGGCGGTGTTGCTGTGATCAAGGTCGGTGGTTCGACCGAAGTAGAAGTGAAAGAACGCAAGGACCGCGTCGACGATGCGCTGCACGCAACCCGCGCAGCTGTTGAAGAAGGCATCGTCCCAGGCGGCGGTACTGCACTTCTTTACGCAACAAAGGCTCTCGAAGGCCTCAAGGGCGTCAATGACGACCAGACACGTGGTATCGACATCATCCGCAAGGCGATTGTTGCTCCATTGCGTCAGATCGCGGCCAACGCCGGATATGATGGTGCAGTTGTTTCGGGCAATTTGTTGCGCGAAAATGACGAGACCATGGGCTTCAACGCATCAACCGATGTGTATGAAAACCTCGTGGCGTCGGGCGTTATCGACCCAACCAAGGTCGTACGTACCGCGTTGCAAGATGCGGCATCGGTTGCTGGTCTGTTGATTACCACTGAAGCAGCAATTTCAGACGCACCAGAAGACAAGGCCGGTGGCGCTGGCGGCATGCCAGGCGGTATGGGCGGCATGGGCGGCATGGGCGGTATGGACTTCTAAGTCCAAACCCTCAGCTCAAGCTGAAACAAAAACGGGCCGGAGGGGAAACCTTCCGGCCTTTTTGTTTGGCACGGCAAGTGTGTCAGCGGCCCATGTGCTGAAGCATTTCGCCCATTTTCTGGTGCAACATGTTCATGCCCTTCAATGGGCGAACCATGACTTTGAAATGGGTGATGAGGCCGTCATCGTCGCAGGTGATCATATCAACGCCGTTGATAGCGACGCCGTCGATAACGGTCTGGAACTCTAGGATTGCACTATTCTCACGGTGCCATTCGCCGACATATTTGAATTCTGCATTGCCCAAAGTATGCCCCGCCGCCGCCAAATATTTGGCGGTGATCGCCTTGCCCAGTTGGGGCGTGTGGACGACGGGGCTTTCGAAGACACAGTCGTCATGCAGTATCGCGGCGATGGCATCTACATCGCGTGACAAGGCGACTGTGTGCCAGATTTCAGCGGGTTTTGGCATGTTCAATATCCCAGATCGAGGTTCACCATTGGCGCGAGCGCCGCGCCCTTGCGATAGCGCTCCAGATTTTCGAAGAAACGCGTGGCCGCACGGACAAACATCTTGTCCTGCGCGCGGCCGGACAAGTGCATCGAGATATGCGCATTATCGAGCGTCCACAATATATGGTCGGCAGGAAGCGGGTCAGGCGTGGTAACGTCTAAGAACGCCGCAGCGATTTGCTTGGTCTGAAGCGCTGTTACCAACCCCTCCTGATCCACGACCGACCCACGCGCAATGTTGATGAGCGATGCGCTGGGCTTCATCGCCGCAAGCTCGGCAGCGCCAATCATGTCGTCGGTCTCTGCAGTGGCGGGCACGGCGAGGATGACCCAGTCAAAATCGCCCAATACCGCGCGCCATTGGTCTGGTGTGAGCGTGTTGGCTCCTGCCGAGCGGCGAACAACCGTTACATCCACACCAAAGGGCTTTAGACGTTCCTCAATCAGCTTCCCGATTGCGCCATAGCCAAGCAGCAATGCCTTTGATCCAAACAGTTCGACCTTACCCGGTGAGTCCAGCAGCCATTCGCGGCGTTCTTGCGCGCGGACAACTTCGCGGTAGTTCTTTGCCACCGTTAACATGGCCATCACGACATATTCAGCGATGGTGACGGCGTTGATACCTGCGCCATTGGTGACAACGCAGCCTTGCGCCTTCAACTGCTTTAGCGGCATGCCGTCGACGCCTGCATAAATGCTGTTGAGCCATTTCATGTTGGTGGCCGCATTAATGACGGTGGCCATATCGCCCTTGTCATACATGTCGAACCAGCCAATTTCGGCCTGCGGTGCGAGTGCGAGCGCCTCCTCCTTGGACATGAAGAAATGCGGCTCGATCCAATCGGGCAAGCGCGGTTCAATGAGCGGACGCACGAGCCCCGACATTACAAGTTTCGTTTTGGTCATATATCTAATCTCCAGTCCCAACCCAACGGGTCGCCGTCCATAACTTCGACGCCCTTGGTTATGAGGTCGTCACGGATGATGTCGGACTTGGCAAAATCCTTTGCTGCGCGGGCCTCTTTGCGGGCGGCGAGGGCGATTTCAATTTCGTCTTCAGTGATGGTGGCGGCTTTGGGTCGCATGCGCAGGTCGGTGCGCGAGAGGGCCATAAGGTTGATACCCAGCACAGCGTCCATCTTTGCAATGGCAGCTAGTTGCTGTGCGACATCAACCTTTTTTAGGCCTAAGAGCGTTTCTAGCGACGTGAGCGCGATGGCGGTGTTGAGGTCGTCCTCGACTGCCGCACCAAAGTCACGTAGCGTCGCCGCAATAGCCGGGGCAACGTCACCCTGAACGTGAGTCACAGGAGGTGAAACAAGTTCGGCATGACGGACCTTAAGGTTGGATACCCCCATCACCATCCGCTTCAACCGCACCAACGCCGCCTGCAAACCTTCCCAACTAAACTCCAACTCACTCCGGTAATGCGCCTGCAGGCACATCAAGCGGTAGGCGAGGGGGTGGAAGCCCTTGTCGATGAGCAATTGTACGCGCAGGAATTCGCCCGATGATTTGGACATTTTGCCGCTGCGTTCGATGAGGAAATTATTGTGCATCCAGAAATGCGCGCCGCTGTGGTCGCTGCCGCAGCGCGCCTGATTTTGCGCGATTTCATTGGGGTGATGGATCTCGCGATGGTCGATGCCGCCCGTGTGGATGTCGAACGGCAAGCCAAGCAACGCCTCTGACATCACCGAGCATTCGAGATGCCAGCCCGGCGCGCCTTTGCCCCATGGACTGTCCCATTCCATCTGCCGCGTTTCACCCTTTGGCGTCTTGCGCCATATCGCAAAGTCGGCCGCGTTACGTTTGCCATCTACCTGTTCAATCCGGCCCTCTCCGTCTTCGGTCTTGGCGCGGGCCAGCGCGCCGTAGTGGGCGACGGTCGATGTGTCGAAATACAGGCCGCTGTCGAGTTCGTAGCAATGCTTGTCGGCAATGCTGGTGGCATAGGTAATCATTGCAGGGACATAATCCGTTGCAATCGACCAATGGGCGGGCTGACGGATGTTCAGCGCCTTGATATCGGCCCAATAGGCCTCGGTATAATGGCGCGCGATATCCCAGATGGATTGCGCCTTTTCGGCCGCCATCTTCTCCATCTTGTCTTCGCCGGCATCGGCATCGTCGGTCAGATGGCCGACATCGGTAATGTTAATGACGTGGGTGAGCTTATAGCCCTTATACGACAGCACCCGCCCCAGCGTGTCGGCAAAGACATACGCGCGCATGTTGCCGATATGCGGATAATTATAAACCGTCGGCCCGCACGTATACACGCGCGCTTCACCCGCATGCACAGGTATGAAGGTTTCCAATTGCCGGGTCAGGCTGTTGAAGAGTTTAAGCTCGGACATAGATTGGCGATGCTGGAATTGGGGGCGGAGGTCAAGTCACCGCGGGGTGAACATGTCCAAGGCTGCGGCGTAAATGCCGATCTGCCTAGGGTCAGGACTCATTAACTAAGCCAAAAGATGACTGTAGCTGCGATTGCGATGGCAGACAAGAAGGTGTGGGCGCATCGGTCATAACGGGTGTGGATGCGTCGCCAGTCTTTGAGTTTCCCA
>NZ_JBIKPH010000175.1:0-3885 GCF_044357595.1 Sphingorhabdus sp.
CTGGTCAGCGTGTTGGTCATCGTTTGCACCGAAATCGGGGCATTGCCGCCAACGGGGACTTTACCGACCATGATCTGGCGGGACTGACGGCGCGCGATATCGCGCCAAGGGCGTATAGAAGACATAAGCCCAATATAGGCGGCTTGGCATTTTCCCGCAATCATCATCCTGAACTGTTTTCGCGATCCTGTACCGGACCCTATTGGCCCGATGTTTACCTGTCAGGCGCTGCGTACGCCCAATGCATCGACAGCGCATATGCCGATATATTTCCTTTCAAAACACGCTTAAGGCGCTGTGCATGAAACGTCTTCTTACGGCCCTCTTCGTGCTTCTCGCGCCGCTTGCGCCTGCCCAATCTTATTGGGAATATGGCCATCAAACCGTCGCACAGATTGCGCAGGCCAATATGTCACCCATGGCGCGGGCAAATATGCGGCGCCTTCTGCGCGCGGCGCCAATGTTGGGCACGCCCACATGCGCTATGCGCAATATCGCGGATGTCAGCGTCTGGGCGGATTGTATCAAGGGCGACCGTGTGCGCTGGGGCTATACCAACAGCTGGCATTACCAAAATGTCGACATCTGCAAACCGTTCGACCTGAAAAGCGCCTGTGCCGACGGCAATTGCGTTTCGGCGCAGATTGACCGCAACTTTGCCCTTCTATCGAATAAGGCCCTGCCCGCGCATGTCCGATTGGAGGCGCTGGCGTTTCTTGTGCATTTTGTCGGCGACATTCATCAGCCATTACATGCCGGCGACCATGCCGACCGCGGCGGCAATGACTTAAAAACCACTTATGGCATCATGCCAGGCTATAATCTGCATTCGGTTTGGGATGGGCTGTTGGCTGAGCGCGCGCTGTCAGCGGCACCCGCTATCGTCCGGACATTGGGGCCAGCGGAAAAAGCGGCTGTGGACCAAGGCAATGCGCAGGGCTGGAGCGCAGAAAATTGGGCGATATCCAAAGACATCGCCTATCCGCGCGCCGTCGATGGTGACCCTTGTGGCGCAAAACCAACGGCCCCCGTTGTCATCGACGAAGCTGATGTCGCGGCTTCACGCGCCGCGTTGCGGCAACAGGTCGAACGCGGCGGCATCCGTTTGGCGCGGTTGTTGGAGCAAGCCTTGGGCTAAGCGCCGAAATCTCCGCGCCATTTCCACCCGCCCTCTGTGCGTTTGCGCACGATGACGACGAAAATTGCGGTGGTGAAGAGCATGAGCACAACAGTAACTATCTGTGGCATGGCACCATGACCGTCCGCGAACAGGCCCAAGCCCACCATTGCCAGAACATATAATAGCAAAACTACCCAGCCCTGCCATTTGAAGGGCAGGCCAGCGCCATAGCCGAAGCGTTTGGCGCGGAACCAGGGCCCTTTTTCCAAAAACAGGTGCAGCATTTTCAACTCTCCTTTGCCGGACGACCGCGTTTTGGGCTTGCGCTAACCCAGACCTTCACGCCCCGCTTGGCCAAGGCCTCCCGCAACAATACCTCAATCTGCGCATTGCCGCTGCGGAAATCCGCGGCCGCGCACCGTTCGATACTGGCAAATAAAGCCGGATCGAGACGAAGCGGGAAGGCCTTTTTGGGCGGAGCGGACACGGCGTTAACTTAGCTATACAATGAACCAGCGTTGACCACAGGTTGGGTATCGCGCTCCCCACACAGGACAACCATGAGGTTTGAGACCATTGCCGCGCGGCGTTCGTCGTCCAACTCCACAACCTTCTTGGCCGACAGCATATCAAGCGCCATTTCGACCATGCCAACTGCGCCTTCAACTAAGGTCTTGCGAGCAGCGACCACCGCTTCTGCCTGTTGACGGCGCAGCATGGCGCCGGCAATTTCCTGCGCATAAGCCAAATGGGTGAAGCCACATTCATCGACGGTTATTCCCGCAACGCGCAAGCGCTCCATCAGCTCCAGCCGCAATTCGCCGCCGACCTGATCATGGTTGCCGCGCAACGTCACTTCCTGGTGCGTGAAGTCATCATAAGGGTAGCGTGCGCCAATGGTGCGAACCGCTGCCTCGATTTGGGCAAGTACAAACGCTTTGTAATCATCGACATCGAACAACGCCTGCGCCGTGTCGGTCACACGCCATACCACTTGCGCCGCCATCTCGATTGGGTTGCCGCGCAGGTCATTCACCTTGATCTTTTCCGAAATCAGATTGTTTGCGCGCAGCGAAATCTTGGACTTGCCAATCCACGACCATGTCCAACGCAGTCCTTCGTTCCGGTCTGTACCCTTATATGCGCCGAACAAGGTCAAGGCTGCGCCCTGATTTGGCTGAAGCATGTAAAAGCCCGTGGAAACAAATAAGAAAGCCGTGATACTCAGCCCCATACCTAGGAAATCAGCATCGAGACCGCCGGGTATGACACTGGTCATCGCCCAACCGAACCACAGCATGCTGCTCAAAAGCACGAGCAACATCAAATACCCGTTAAAACTGCGGGCAGCAGTTTCCCGGCTGGCAATGAGCGTGTTATCTGATGTGCCTGTCATAACAATTTCCTCTTAAATATGATATTAGATTAATATCATATTAGACACAAATCAACAAAAAGCGCTGCTGCGCGCTTCACGAATCTGTTTCTATTCAATTGAATATGCTTCGATCGCCTACCGGCGCCTGTTCACGCGCACTCCGCACAACAGGTCCTGACCCTAAGTTACCCCATGAGGTAATGTTGGCAAGCAGCCCGCCCCCAAACTATTTCGTCCGTTCCGGATTAAAGTTTTTGCGAATGTGCCCGTCTTTTTCGCGCGCTTATGCAAAAGTATATTTTAATCAAAGGGTTGGGAAATTCGAATTGTCACAATTTCATTCCGAGACGGGATTACGCCATAATGGACTTGTCGCGATGATTGCTGGCGGCTCCTTGGAACGCGATACTGACCTGGCAAGACTCGCAACGCTCTCAGGCTGCACCCCCCTTGTAATGGATGATTCGCAAGCTGCCGATTTTCTATTGGTCAATATTCTCTCCGAAATGGAGATACTCGAAGCTAGTGTTACGCGAATTAACAAGTATCTTGAGGGGTATAACAGCATTGTACTGATTTGGTCCACTATGGATGTGGTGAAAGAGATTTATGCGGCATTTCCGCTCGGCCAATATCATGTTATGGTTGAAGCGCTCGATGTCGAGGCAAAGCCTATCTTGGTAGGAGCGTTTGGGCGGGACAGCATGGCACGACTGCGAGACACAGGTCGCGAGGTGGAATTTGCATCTTTGCACCGCATCAGCGATGAACTGGCCGAATTTGCCAGAACTTTGGCACGCCTAGCTGAATCAGAACAAAAAGATAAACTATCCGAAAAGCCTGTGTCTTTCCGTCCAGCGCCGCGTGATGGTTTTCAGGAGTTTCCTGAGAGCAGCCCGTTCACGGATCATATGGCCGGGCCGCATAATCTGCGTGAAATCATTAAGCTGCGCCGGTTACGTGACAGTTTTTTTCAGCCCGACCTGTTTGCTGATCCGGCATGGGACATCCTGCTTGATCTCAAAGCAGCGGCGCAGGAAGGGCGGCAGGTATCTGTATCCAGCCTGTGTATCGCGGCTGCAGTGCCGCCAACAACGGCCTTGCGATGGATTACGGCCATGGCCCAAAGCGGTATGCTCGTGCGGCGTCAGGACCCGGCGGATGCCCGTCGCGTATTCATTGAGCTTTCTGCCGAAACCTCTGCGAAACTCGATGATTATTTTGCCGCGCTTACCACGCGTTCGGCTCCAATGATCTAATTAGGCTTGCCAAAGGCATAAAGCTTTGGCAAAGGCCCGCTTCCCGAGAGGGGCGCTTAGCTCAGTTGGTAGAGCATCTCGTTTACACCGAGAGGGTCAGCGGTTCGAGCCCGTTAGCGCCCACCATG
>NZ_JBIKPH010000084.1:0-10348 GCF_044357595.1 Sphingorhabdus sp.
ATTTGAAGATCGCGGACCATGTCATTCAAGAGGGCCGCGCCCTCATCATCGCGATCAACAAATGGGATGTGGCCGTTGACGGCGCTGGCCTTTTCAGAGGCATTCGTGCCGCGTTGGAAGAGGGCCTGTCGCAATTGAAGGGCGTTCCGATGATTGCCGTATCCGGGCTTACGGGCAAAGGGCTAGATCAGATGATTTCCGCAGCGTTCGATGCGCGTGAGGCTTGGAACAAGCGGGTGCCAACGGGTATCCTCAACCGCTGGTTTGAGGCAGCGATTTCGGCGAACCCGCCCCCTGCCCCTGGTGGCAAGCGGATTAAGCTGCGCTATATGACTCAAGCGCGCAACCGTCCGCCGACCTTTGTCATCTTTGGCAACCGGACCGACGAGCTGCCCGCCAGCTATGCGCGCTATTTGCTCAACGGCATCAGACGCGATCTGGATTTCGGCGCGGTGCCCGTGCGGATCAACTTCCGTTCGTCGAAGAACCCTTTTGCCGACAACGGATAGGGATCGCCCTGCGCGATATCAGTCCTCGATGGGTTTTGACTGCAGCTGGACGTAGTTTTCCATGCCCATACGCGCGATCAGGTCGAACTGCTTTTCGAGCATATCGACATGTTCTTCTTCGCTTTCTAGGATCGACGCGAACAGGTCGCGGCTGACATAATCGCGTACGCTTTCGCTGTGCGCGATGGCGTCTTTCAACAACGGCAGCGCTTCATATTCGAGCTCAAGATCGGCTTTCAGGATTTCCTCAACGGTCTCGCCAATGCGCAAGCGCCCAAGCATTTGGAAATTGGGGAGGCCATCCAGAAACAAGATGCGCTCCGACAATTTGTCGGCATGCTTCATCTCGTCAATCGATTCATGTCGTTCAAAATGTGCCAGACGCGATACGCCCCAATTGTCGAGCATGCGGTAATGCAACCAATATTGATTGACCGCAGTCAGTTCATTTTTGAGCGCCTCGTTCAAAAATTCTATGACTTTTGCATCACCCCTCATTGCCATTTCCTTTCCGTTCTATGCGCATATGTTAACGCGATATTAGATGGCCGTGAAGCCGAAAATGGCAGAAAAACTACTTTTTACAGGGCGCTATTGCTAAGCGGCTGCAGCTGTGGTGCTGATAATGTTTCGCGCGAACGAGAGGCACTGGCCGCATTTTGGCTTACGCCCAAGGCGCGCATACACGTCATTCGGACGTTCCGAGGCACAACGCACCGCAGCGCGCAGGTCTTTTTCCTTGATAGCATTACAGATGCAGACGACCATGTATCAACTCCTATGGAATCGCCTTACCGTTAATGCGAACTGATTGCAATAGCATTAACGGTGCATAATTTGCACTTTTCCGCGCGCCAAGCTGCGCCACAGCCACTCCAGCGGTCCGAAGTGGAATTTCATCAGCCATGGCTTTGACCAGAGCAACATCACTGCCCACGCGCCCAGCACAAACACCCACAATCCCGCACGGCCCACATGGCCGAACAAGCCAAAGCCATAGCCATAGAAAATGGTTGTCATGACAATGCTCGTCCCAAGATAGTTGCTGAATGCCGCGCGCCCCGTCGCTGCAACACGGGCGAGCATCGGGTGATTTTGATACCGCCGAATGATGAGGATGAGCAAAGCCGCATAGCCAACGGTCAACATAATGCGCGGAATTGCGCCCCAGAAGAAAAAGACCGCAAGCGCGGTGATCCGGTCGAAATCAACTGCGACTATCCAAACCCCAAAGACCAATGTCAGCAGCAAGCCGACTGGTAGCATCCGCATCACCCAGCGTCGGTAATCGATCGCCTCCCAGTTGCCCGTCATGAACCCGCTTTTTTGCATCGCCATACCAATCATCATCAGCGGCAAAGTTTCGCCAATTGACTGCACCACCAAGATAAGTGGCGTGCTCCATTCGTCGAGCCTGTCCATTGTTATCGCAGCATAGCTACTCCTGTGCAGCGCCAGGTCAGGTGCAATGTTAAAGGCAAGGTCCGCACTATCCATGAGCTCGCGAAACTGGCGGGCCATGTCTGCGGTCGCATCTGGTCGGGTTGCGAAATATTGAAAGATCTGCAGCGCGCCAAACTGTATGCCCCAGAGCGCCAGCCCGACCGCAAAAATGATGCACGCGATCTTGACTAACCGCCCTGGTGGCCAATTGCGGAAACGAAACGCGATCATGCCGATAATCGCATACAGAAAAAGAATATCGCCGAACCAGATGAAGAAATAATGCGCGAGGCCAAACACAGCGAGCCACGCCATCCGGCGGTAATGGACCTGCGCGGCGCTTTCCCCCTTTGCCACGGCGCGGTCGATGACCAGCATCAGGCTCGCGCCAAACAGCAATGAGAATAGGCCACGCATTTTGCCATCAATGAAGATGAACCCAAAAAACCACGCGATTTGGTCGGCAAGGCTGTCCCCGCCATACGCTGCAGGCGTGATATAGGCCCATTCGGGCATCGCAAAGCTGACGATGTTCATGGCCAATATGCCCATCACGGCAAAGCCGCGCATCGCATCCAAGCTGATGTACCTTTGTTCGGATGCCCGCATACCGCCCTCACTGTTCATGTATCAATGCAGCAACACATATTTGCCGTCCAGTGCGTTAACCGTTTCTTATTGACACTTATGTAGGTAGTTTTTATTCTTATCGTTGAAATAACCTTGGATTCGCCATGACTGAACTGTATTTTTCGCACCCTGACCGCCCGCCTGCTAAAATGCAGCCTCGGAAGGCGTGGCATCATTTTCGCAAGCTGATTGCCAACAAAGAAGACACAGAGCAGGTCTTTCATATCATTGCGGCCTTAAGCGGTAGCAAGTTCGGTAAGATGGCGCGTAAATTTTGGGAAACACCAAAGGGCAGGGCGTTGCTCGAAAGCAATGAGCGCCTGATTGACATGCTCGATGACCATGACAGCATCAAGAAGCTTCCAGCCGGCACAGTTGGCCGCTTTTATGTCGAGTTCATGGAACGCGAAGGTCTAAGCGCTGCAGGTCTTGAGGCGGAATATGCGCAGTTCCGGACAACATATCCCGTGTTTGGTGATGTCGTTGAACGTTATGGCGACCGCTTGCGCGATACCCATGACATGCTGCACATCCTCACCGGCTATGGCCGCGACGCGTTGGGTGAACAATGCGTGCTGGGCTTTACCTATGCGCAAAACCACAATCTAGGCGTGGGCTTCATTGCCTATGCCGGCGGATTAGAACTGAAATACCGCGTTGCCAAATCGGCGCCGATTATGAAAGCGGTGCACGAAGGCTATCGTATCGGCAGAGCGGCAAAGAACATCGTTCAGGAAGATATCGCAGCCTTGTTGCGCGAGCCTTTGGTCGATGCCCGTAAGCGCTTGGGCATTGCCGAACCAGTGACCTACAAAGCGGCGCACGCAGCGATGCGGTCAGAAGGGATTGATCCTTATAATTTGCTGGCTGCCGCTGCTTAAGACTAGGGTATAAAAACCGTCTGCCGCGCGCGCCAACGGGATAGCCCTAGCTTTCCATCCAGTCTTTGAAGAAGCTGTCATGCGCGGCGCGCAGTTGCGTTAAAGCAACATCAAAGCCCGGCCCAGTGACCGCAGTGCCGCCAACGGTGCCGATGCGAGTCATCGGGATACCCGCCACCTGAATGCGGTCGGCAGTTGCGCTGGTCACAACATAACGCGCCTGATCCTCACCAAAAGCAGTGAATGCATCGCCGATTTCTTCGACGACGCAACCGCGGCCGCTGGCCAAGGCCATTTCGGTCAGCGCAACGAGCAAGCCGCCATCGGCGACATCATGCACGGCGTTAACCTTGCTATCCTGAATAAGTTGGCGGACGAATTCTGCGTGTGCGCGCTCTTTGGCAAGGTCAACAGGTGGCGCAGTGCCGTCTTCGCGGCCATGCAATTCGCGCAGCCATAAAGACTGGCCCAGATGGCCATCATTGTCGCCAATGACAAAAACGCCGTCGCCGTCATCCTTAAACGCAATCGTCGCCATTTTGCTGACATCTTCCAGCACGCCAACGCCACCAATGGCAGGGGTTGGCAAAATCGCGCTGCCGCCGCCGGTTGCCTTACTTTCATTGTAGAGCGACACATTGCCCGACACGATCGGATAATCAAGCGCACGGCAGGCGTCGCCCATGCCCTCAAGGCAACCCACGATCTGCGCCATGATTTCGGGGCGTTGCGGGTTGGCAAAGTTCAGGCAGTTGGTAATCGCAAGCGGCGTTGCGCCCACTGCGCTAATGTTGCGATAGGTTTCAGCCACGGCTTGCTTGCCGCCTTCATAAGGGTCGGCATAGCAATAACGCGGTGTGCAATCGGTGCTCATCGCCAACGCGCGGTTGGTTCCGTGAATACGCACAACCGCTGCATCGCCGCCCGAAAGCTGCGCGGTGTCGCCGCCGACTTGGGAATCATATTGCTGCCAAATCCATGCGCGCGACGCGAGGTCGGGGCTGGCCATCAGCTTGAGCAAATCCGCACCGATGTCCGTGCTGGCTGGAACATCGCCCAGCGGCTGTACATTGGCCCATGCCTTATACTCTGCCTTCGACGCGGCGGGCCGGTCGTATAAAGGCGCATCTTCGGCGAGCGGGCCAAGCGGGATGTCGCACACGACCTCACCCTTCCACGTCAGCACCATATGGCCGGTGTCTGTGACTTCGCCAATCACGGCGAAATCGAGCTCCCATTTGTCAAAGATCGCCTTGGCAAATTCCTCGCGTCCGGGCTTAAGCACCATCAGCATCCGCTCCTGGCTTTCGGACAGCATCATTTCATAAGGCGTCATGCCTTCTTCGCGGCAGGGAACCTTGTCCATGTCGAGAATGATGCCTGCCTTGCCATTGGTCGCCATTTCGACGCTTGAGCTGGTCAGGCCAGCCGCGCCCATATCCTGAATCGCGACAATGGCGTCCGACGCCATCAGTTCAAGGCACGCCTCAATCAGCAGCTTTTCGGTGAAGGGGTCGCCCACCTGCACAGTTGGACGCTTCTCTTCGATATCGGCGCCAAAATCTGCCGACGCCATAGTCGCGCCATGAATGCCGTCGCGGCCCGTCTTGGAACCGACATAGACGATGGGGTTACCAAGGCCGGTCGCAGCGGAGTAAAAAATCTTGTCCTGATCCGCAACGCCAACGGTCATCGCGTTCACAAGGATGTTGCCGTCATAAGCGGGGTGGAAATTGGTTTCGCCGCCCACAGTGGGTACGCCTACGCAATTGCCATAGCCACCAATGCCGGCAACCACGCCCTGCACCAGATGCTTCATCTTGGGATGGTCTGGCCGCCCGAAACGCAGTGCGTTCATATTCGCCACGGGCCGCGCGCCCATGGTGAACACATCGCGCAAGATGCCGCCAACGCCGGTTGCTGCACCCTGATAGGGTTCGATATAGGATGGATGGTTGTGCGATTCCATTTTGAAGATCGCGGCAAGCTTGCTGCCGTTCGGACCTTCGCCAATGTCGATGACGCCCGCATTTTCGCCAGGACCGCAGATCACCCAAGGGGCCTCAGTCGGCAATTTCTTCAAATGGATGCGTGAGGATTTGTAGGAGCAGTGCTCCGACCACATCACCGAGAATATGCCAAGTTCGACCATGTTGGGCACGCGTCCCATGGCGAGCAAGATGCGCGCATATTCTTCTGCATTTAGACCATGGTCGGCGACGATTTGGGGCGTGATTTCGGACATGAAACGGCCTTAGCGAGGCGACGATTTTTGTGCCACATAAAATAAATGGGCGCTGGTATTGCTACCAGCGCCCACTGCGTCCGATTTTTGGAAGTTCCTGACCACAAGGGCCATTCTTTCCTCTGTCTGACGTCCGGTTCCCCAGTCCGGCCCAAAGGCCTTTATGGTTCACCTTGGTACTTTGGGTATCCTATCCGTCGTTGCGTCACTTGCGTGTCGCCGCACTTGATATTCGTTTTCTTTGTACCCACCCTCCCGATCTCATCTCCTGTCTTGCGACGGTCTGCCTATCGATTTGGCGATCCTGCATTCCCTCTTTTCCGCGCCACTTTCCCGTTTCCGGTCCGACTTTGCAACAAAGCGTTCCTGCCTGATGACCTGAAGGTGTCATGCTTTTCGAGTCGCGCAAAGCCGAATTTTTCCAGTTATCCACAGGCAGTGCAGTTCGCGGTGGACAAAATAGAGGACAAGATTTCGGTCCAAAAAGATACGGCCCCCATGCAGTGCATGGAGGCCGTAAAAAATTGTCCGGGGGCGAGGGAGAGAGGGGGGTGCCGCCCGTTCAATTTTGTTCGGCAATCGCTTGCCGTTGCAACCCAAATACGAGCGCGTCGGTTATGCTGCAATTGCGAAAAGATTGGGGTGAATTGCATAACTTGCAACTCACCCCGTCATGTATCTGAAAGTAAATATTTTAAGGTGCGATACCATTGCCTGGCAGCGATGCATTTACGATGCCGCCGTCGCAGGCGATCGTTTCACCGACGATATAGTCGCCTGCGCGTGCGGCAAGGAAGATTGCAAGACCCGCCATATCCTCAGGCGTACCGATTCGTGGAAACGGAATGTTCTTACCCACGGCGTCCGCATGGTCGCGGGCATCCTTGTTCATGTCCGACTGGAATGCACCTGGCGCAATACCCGACACCAATATGTTATCCTTGACCAGCTCTGCCGCAAGACGGCGCGTCAAATGGATGACGGCGGCTTTCGATGCCTGATAGCTGTATGTTTGCCACGGGTTGATGCGCAGGCCATCGATCGATGCAATGTTGATCACTTTGCCGGGACGGTCAAAGGTTGCCGCGGCCTTTAACTGCGGGTGCAGCGCCTGCGTCAGGAAGAACAAGGATTTGACGTTCAGGTCCATGACCCGGTCCCAACCGCTTTCGGGAAACTGACCGAACTCTGCGCCCCAAGCAGCGCCTGCATTGTTGACGAGAATGTCGACTTTTTCCTCACGCGCCGCGATTTGTTCGGCAAGCGAAAGGCAGCCGTCAACGGTCGACAGGTCACATGGCAGGCCAATCACTTGACTGCCAAATTCGGCAACGGTTTCCTCAATCTGGTCGACCTTACGTGCGCTGATGTACACGCGTGCTGCGCCTGCCTTCAGATAGCCCTCGACAATCATCTTGCCGATGCCGCGCGAGCCGCCCGTGACAACAGCAACGCGGCCATTGAGGTTGAATAAGCTTTGAATGTCCATCTGAGGTGTCCTTTTAATAACCGTTCATAGTCGCCACGCGGTCTGCGTGGTAATAAGCATCGCCGAAAAATTCGTTCAGGCCGCGATCGCGCTTCATATACAAGCCGATGTCATATTCGTCCGTCATGCCAATGCCGCCATGCATTTGCACGCCTTCACGGACCGCAAGGTTGCAGGTAAGGCCCGCTTTCGCCTTTGCTGCCGCAACATACAACTCGGCCTTGGCATGGCCTTCGTCCATTAGTGATTGTGCCTTGAGCACGATCGAACGTGCGCCTTCCATTTCGCCGTACAGATGCGCGGCGCGATGTTGGAGCGCCTGGAACTCACCAATGACTCGGTCGAATTGCTTGCGGGTTTTGAGATAGTCGAAGGTCAAGTCCATCGCGCCCGTGCCAACGCCCACCATTTCGGCGGCGGCCCCTACACGTCCTGCGTCAAGCATTTTGGAAAGCACGCTCCATCCACCATCGACTTCGCCAATGATGGCATCGGCGTCGACCTGAACGCCGTCAAGTTTCACATGCGCCGCGACAGCCGAATCGACCAGGCGGGTAGCCTCCATCGACAAGCCCGCAGCATCCTTATCGACAGCGAACAGTGTCAGCCCATCGGTCTCGCCAGCCGCACCCGCAGTCCGCGCCGCGACAATCAGCATGTCCGATGACGCGCCCTGCACGACAAATTGCTTTTGCCCTGTCAGCTTAAAGCCATTGCCGCTGCGTGTCGCAACGCAGGCGATTTTTTCGGGGCGGTGCTTGACGCCTTCTTCAATAGCGATGCCAATAACGGTTTCACCGGCCAAGATGCCGGGGAACCATCGGTCACGCATCGCTTTATCCGCCAGCTTCAACGCCTCAACCGCCGCGACCGACGTAGTCAAAAAAGGCGATGGCGACAGATTACGGCCGATTTCTTCTAGGACGATTCCTGCCTCAATCTGGCCCATGCCCATGCCGCCATCGGCTTCGGGAATGAGGATGCCGGTAAAGCCCATTTCGGCAAATTGCTTCCACAGGCCGTGGCTGAAGCCATCCTTGCAGCCCATGTCGCGAAACTTACGAAAATGGGTGACGGGCGCTTCGCTTGCCATGAAATCCCGCGCGCTGTCGCGCAGCATGTTCTGGTCGTCGTTTAAGGTCATTGCCATGATTAGGCCCCTGGCATTTCGAGAATACGTTTCGATACAACATTGAGCATCACTTCGCTGGTGCCGCCCTCGATCGAATTGGCTTTGGTGCGCAACCAATTGCGTGCCTTGGACCCGCCATTGGCCCGCTCGCTTTCCCACTCAAGCGCCTGAGAACCGCCAATCGACATAACCAGTTCATTGCGTTTCTTGTTCAATTCGGTCCCGACATATTTCATCAGGTTCGAATACGCCGGATGCGCCTTGCCGGTTTTCCATTCGTCCATGAAGCGTTCGCCATGGGCGCGGAAGGTGAGGTTATCGACATCAAACAATGCCATTTGCGCGCGCAGCACTGGCTCTTCAGACAGAACGGCTTTCATCGCTGCGCCAATGGAGGTCACGCCGCCATCGCCGCCCATGCCCGAAATCATTTCGCGTTCATGGCCGAGCAGATATTTCGCAACGTCCCAGCCGCGATTGATTTCGCCGACCAACTGATCCTTGGGCACGACAACATTGTCGAAGAAGGTTTCGCAGAAGGGCGAATTGCCAGAGATCAGCTTGATTGGCTTGGTTGAAACACCGGCTGTTTCCATGTCGAACAGCAAGAAGCTGATGCCGTGATATTTATTAGCCTTATCGGTGCGGACGAGGCAGAAAATCCAATCGGCCTTATCTGCATAAGAGGTCCAGATTTTCTGGCCGTTAACGACCCAATGATCGCCCTTATCTTCGCCAAAGGTCTGCATCGAAACAAGGTCGCTGCCGGAACCTGGCTCGGAATAGCCCTGACACCAGCGGATTTCGCCGCGGGCGATTTGGCCCATATAATGCACTTTTTGTTCTTCAGTGCCGAACTTCAGCAACGCAGGGCCAAGCATCCAGATGCCGAAGCTGTTGAGTGGCGAGCGGCAGCCAAGCTTTGCCATTTCCTGACGCAGGATTTTTGTTTCCTGTGGGGATAGGCCAGCGCCACCATAAGCCTTTGGCCAATCGGGCACAGTGTAGCCGTTGGCAACGCAAGCTTCGAGCCACAATTTTTGCGCTTCCGATTGGAAAACGAAATTGCGTCCGCCCCAGCAAACGTCGTCGTCACCCTTTGCAGGTGTGCGCATTTCAGCCGGGCAGTTTTCTTCTAGCCAGGCGCGCGCCTCGGCGCGGAATGTTTCAAGGTCGGACATGACGCTCTCCTGTTAATTGCGTGATGAATTTTTGGGCTGTCACGCATGGAAACGCAAGCCTTTATCGGTGAGCGATGCATGCCGTAACGTCATTTGCATCGCGATTGACAGGATGGGCAGTATGCCTAGCATAAGCGCGGGACATAGGAGAGAAACATCGTGCGATTCGCCGGAAAACAAGCCTTTTCACGTTATATGTTTTAACCCTTGATGGCACCCGCAGTTGCACTTCCGCGTTCGTTAAAAGTCATGCACGGCCTTGGCTCTGTTGCCTATGGCGTCAAGGACAACGGATTTTCGGTCTTCCTGCTGATTTTCTATAATCAGGTGCTTGGCATCGACGCTGGCGTCGTTGGCACTGTCATCATGGCCGCGCTGATTTTTGATGCCTTTGCGGATCCGATTATTGGCGAACTATCCGATCGCACGCAAAGCAAATGGGGCAGGCGCCTGCCGTGGCTGTACACCGCGGCAATTCCGCTTGGTATCATCTGGCTGTTGCTGTGGCACCCGCCCGAAATGGGGCAAACGGGAACAATCATCTGGCTGTTCTGCACGGCCGTATTGGCGCGCTCATTGGTTGCGATGTGCGAGGTTCCGTCCATCGCGCTCGTCCCGGAACTGACGGCTGATTATGATGAACGGACGCGGCTGATGCGCTATCGTTTCCTGTTTGGCTGGGCTGGCGGGCTGCTGATGCTTATCTTTGCTTATGGCATTTTCTTCACGGGCGAAAAGGGTGTGAGCGACCCTGTAGGTTATGATGCATATTCCGTTTGGGGTGCGTTGATGATGACGGGCGCGGTATTGATCTCCGCGCTTGGGCAGCATCGGCATG
>NZ_JBIKPH010000176.1:0-3854 GCF_044357595.1 Sphingorhabdus sp.
ACATAGCTGCGCGCCGAATTCAGCGCGACATACATGTCGGCGACTTTGGCTTGCATCAATTGGAAGCTGCCAATGGGTTTGCCGAACTGCTTGCGTTCGCGGACATAAGGCAGGACGACATCAAGACAGGCCTGCATCACGCCAAGCTGAAGCCCGGCAAGCACGACGCGTTCATAGTCCAGCCCAGACATCAATACGCCAACGCCACCATGCAACGGGCCCATCATTTGTTCTTCAGAAACAAAACAGTCATTGAACACGAGCTCAGCGGTTGGCGATCCGCGCATCCCGACCTTGTCGATTTTCTGGCCGATGGAGAAACCCTCCATGCCCTTCTCGATCAGAAAGGCCGAAATACCCCGCGATTCAGCTTCGGGTGCGGTTTTTGCATAGACGACCAAAGTGTCTGCATAAGGCGCGTTGGTGATCCAATATTTGGTGCCGTTGAGGATATAGCCGCCCTGAACTGCTTCGGCCTTTAACTTCATTGATACGACGTCGGAACCTGCGCCCGCTTCGGACATGGCAAGGCTGCCGACATGTTCACCCGAAATTAGCTTAGGCAAATATTTCACCTTTTGCTCTGGCGTGGCCCAACGCGCGATTTGGTTGACGCATAGATTTGAGTGCGCGCCATAGGATAGGCCGATGGAGGCAGAGGCACGGCTGACTTCTTCTACCGCGACAACATGCTCCAGATAGCCAAGGCCAAGGCCGCCGTCCGCTTCATCCACAGTGATGCCGTGCAAGCCAAGTTCGCCCATGGCTGGCCACAGCTCTTCGCGCGGAAACCAGTCATCCGCGTCAATTTTGGTCGCGAGCGGTGCGATTTTGTCCGTTGCGAACCGCTCGGTCGTGGCGCGGATCATATCAGCGTTTTCGCCAAGAGCGAAGTCTAAGGTCATGCTTGTCATCCCATCGCTCTGCCATTTATTTGGGTATGCTGCAAGCATGGGGCTAGCCAGTCAGTTACCTTTTGCCTACCGCTTGTAACATGATTTCCAAGCGAGCGAATCTTCAATGATGCATTATGATATTCTCATCGTCGGCGGCGGCCATGGCGGCGCGCAAGCGGCAATTGCACTTCGGCAGGCCAAATATGAAGGCAGCATTGGCATAGTGAATGCCGAGCCTGAATATCCTTATGAGCGCCCGCCATTGTCCAAAGACTATTTTGCTGGTGACAAGGCGTTTGAACGCATCATGATCCGACCCGCAGCCTTTTGGGCCGAGCGGGCCATAGACGTGATGCTAGGACAGCGCGTCGATAGTGTTGACCCCGCTGCCCATCAGGTGACCGTTTTTGACGGCACAATTATCTCATATGGCAGCATGATTTGGGCAACGGGCGGCAGTCCGCGGCAATTGCCCGTTGAGGGGGGCAATCTGTCCGGTATGCATGTCGTGCGCACCCGTGCAGATGTCGACCGGATGCTTGATGGCCTTGATGATGTCGCGGAGGTCGCGATTGTTGGCGGCGGCTATATCGGGCTTGAGGCGGCGGCCGTGCTGCGCAAAATGGGCAAGAAAGTGACTGTGCTGGAGGCCATGGACCGCGTGCTGGCTCGGGTCGCAGGAGAGCCGCTGTCACGCTTTTACGAAGCCGAGCATCGCGCGCATGGCGTCGACGTTCGCTTGGGCGTTGAAATTACCGCTATTGAGGGTGATGGCTATGTCACCGGCGTTCGCTTGGGCGATGGTGATGTGGTCCCCACGCAGATGGTCATTGTCGGCATTGGGATCATTCCCGCCGTCGCGCCCTTGCTCAATGCGGGCGCAGCCGGTGGGGCAGGGGTTGATGTTGATGCCTATTGCCGGACATCGCTGCCGGATATCTTTGCCATTGGTGATTGCGCGGCGCACGCCAACGCCTTTGCCGGCGGCAACATCATGCGCGTTGAATCTGTGCAGAATGCCAATGACATGGCGAATGCTGTGGCCAAAAGCCTGACGGGCGAGCTTACGCAATATCACGCCGTGCCATGGTTTTGGTCCAATCAATATGACCTGCGGTTGCAAACTGTGGGGATAAGCGCCGGTTATGATACGACCATATTGCGCGGTGACCCCGACACACGCAGCTTTTCGCTGATTTACCTAAAAGCGGGCAAAGTCATCGCGCTCGACTGTGTCAATGCCACCAAGGATTATGTGCAAGGCCGTTTGTTCGTGACCGATGGCCTTTCGCCCACGGGTGATCAATTGGCTGACACAGCTGTTACCTTGAAGGAACTCGCCGCAGAATTGGCGGCCACCTAAACATTTGCCTCCGGTGCGTTCCGCCCTCACGGCCATATTAGGCCCTACCAATACCGGTAAGACACATCTTGCCGTCGAGCGCATGTGTGCGCACTCCAGCGGGATGATCGGATTTCCCCTGCGCTTACTGGCGCGGGAAATTTACGACCGCGTTGTGGCCATGAAAGGCGTGCAGAATGTCGCGTTGATCACAGGCGAAGAACGGATCGAGCCGCCGCAAGCGCGCTGGTATTGCTGCACCGTTGAAAGCATGCCCATCCAAAAGGAATTTGCCTTTGTCGCGATTGACGAAGCGCAATTGGGTGCCGACCCCGAACGCGGGCATATCTTTACCGACCGCATATTGCATGCGCGCGGACGCGAAGAGACGATGATCTTGGGGTCGGAAAGCCTGCGTGCGATCATTCGGTCGCTGCTGCCCGATGCAGAGATAATCTCCCGCCCGCGCTTCTCGACGTTGAGCTATGCTGGCGCCAAGAAACTGTCGCGCTTGCCAAAGCGGTCCGCCATCGTCGCCTTTTCTATCGAACAAGTATATGCCGTGGCCGAAACTCTGCGCCGGATGCGTGGCGGGGCGGCGGTCGTGATGGGCGCGCTGTCGCCGCGTACCCGAAATGCGCAAGTGGCGATGTTTCAATCGGGCGAGGTGGATTATCTGGTCGCCACTGACGCAATCGGCATGGGGCTGAACCTTGATGTCGCGCATGTCGCTTTTGTAAGCCTCTCCAAATTTGATGGCTCGCGCCGCCGCCGGTTGACGGTTGCAGAAATGGCGCAGATCGCTGGCCGCGCTGGCCGGCATCAACGCGACGGCAGTTTTGGGACGCTGGCGGGCGAAGGCAGCGAATTCACACCTGAGGAAGTACTGGCGATTGAAGGGCACAGCTTCCCGCGTCTGGATTGGCTCTTTTGGCGCGAGGCAAAGCCGCGTTTCAATGACATTGCGACATTGATTGCCGATCTGGAGAAAAAGCCACATCGTCCGGGGCTTTTGCCCGCGCCAAAGGTTATCGACCTGTTGGTGTTGAAACGCTTGGCTGAATTGCCCGATGTGAACGCGCTCATTCGCCACCCCGTCGACGTTGCGCGCCTGTGGGAAGTCGCATGTCTTCCCGACTTCCGGCAAATGGGTGAGGAACATCACAGCCGTTTCGTTGCGTCTTTGTGGCAGTATCTAGGCCAGAATGAGCGCGTCATTCCACAGGGCGTCTATACCAGCGAACTTGCACGGCTGGATAACATCCAAGGTGATGTGGACACGCTGTCGGCGCGAATCGCGGCAGTGCGGACTTGGACCTATATTGCCCACCGAAGCGACTGGCTGACCAATCCGCCTGCGATGGCCGAACGTGCTCGGGCGTTGGAAGAAAAATTATCGGATGCCCTGCACGATGCGCTGCGTCAGCGGTTTGTCGATAAACGCACATCAATGTTGCTTCGGAAAGGCGCGAAAGATGTCGGTTTGCTGCCCGTCGAGATTCAGGCGGACAACCGTGTTCTGGTAGATGGCGAGGACATTGGCACTTTACAGGGCTTCGCCTTTCGGGTTGACCCAGCGGCCAAAGCGGGTGACCGTAAATTGTTATTGGCTGCCG